>JAUVLX010000031.1 GCA_030600525.1 Desulfobulbus sp.
GTTGCCCTTGCCGATTAACTCGGATTCTTCGTTGATGGTGACACTGTCTTCACTGAGATGGAGATTGTACCAGGTGTCGCCTGCAGGCATCCCTTCAATGATGATCGCTTTAACACCAAGGCGCGCCAGCATCTGGGCAGAAGTACCACCGGCATTGGATTCCTTGATGGTTCCGGTAAGCGGGCTTTTTGCACCGCAGGACAGACGGCCAGAGTTAGCTGCGGTTGTTCCTGAAAGCAGACCAGGTGCGAATACCAGTTTATTGTTTTTTCCCAGGGGATGACAGGTCGGCTCGACTTCAGCTGCAATGATGGTAGAGGTCAGCCCTCTACCGCCATGTCCCGCCCAGTCCTCAGGCACATCTTCAATGGAAGTGCTCAAGTCGGTCATGTTTACACGAAAAATTTTGTCTGCCATAGTAACTCTCCAAATGAATTGATTGGTTGTATCTTATATCGTTAAAAAATATTTTTTTTGCACCATGGGAGAAGGTGCAATTACAGAATATGGAAACTCAAAGTTTGAGCTGGGTCGTTTTTGCTTTCTAAAAAAAAATAGTTATCGCACATCCAAAGCTGTGTTTTTCAGATGAGACTCTATTTGAGTCTGGTCTGGGCGTGTAACCGCAAGGTGGTGAGCAATTACGACTCACTGCCAAGGACCTTGTTAATGAGCATCTGTTTTGTATGGGTATCTGGTTCCGGATCCTGCCAACTGATAAATTGGTTGGTAACACGCATAAAGTCACCGTTATCTGCTTTGCATTGCTCACAAATTGATTCGGCATTATCCCTATACATAATTATTTTGCTGGCTGGGTCACCTGAAGAGTCGACTGCAGCCATTTTTACACAGCCGCAATCAAGGCGGATAACAGCTACGCCTACGCCTTCCGGGCTTCCTTCAAATATCGCTTCTATCATTGCCTGTTCGCCTTTGTTAGACTGCAACAGGTCGTTTTGTTTGTTAATTTTTGTGGCCATTGTAATTAGCTTTCCTGTTTGGATGGGTAATAGTTGGTTATTCTATTCATTATTAATTGCTTGGGCAATAAGAAAAAGAATAGTTGAGATGAAGAATAGCTGCAACCGTAGTCTCCTCAAGGTGACCTAACATCTTTTGATAACTAAAAAGAGTACAGTGCAGGATGTCTTTAATCTTGACAAAGTCTTGCCGGTCAGGTAGAGGGGAAGCACTTTTTTTTAAGTTTTAAATCTTGTACAGCAAGGTTGAAAGTATCAGTGTTATGTAACGTAGTATATTAATTTTTTTTGGAGGTTTTTATCATGTGGGAAATCGTAATAGACAAAGATAAGTGTTCTGGTGATGAAGAGTGTGTAGCAGCTTGTCCCGCACAGGTATTTGAAATGGTAGACGGCAAAGCTGAGGCGGTAGAAGCAGATGAATGTCTCGGTTGCGAAACCTGTGTTGAGGTTTGCCCTGAAGATGCTATCACTGTAACTGAAGTGTAAGTTACGCTTTTCGATAGTTTGCTTTATGGTAAGCCCATCCCTGACGGGGTGGGCTTATCCTGTTTTAGAGGGACTTGCAGTAATCATACTACAAGTCCCTTTACTACGTCTAGAGAGTCCTTTGTTTAAGCCTGGCGTTCATCGATCGGTTCATCTCTTTGCTGCCCCCTTTTTGTGGACAACTATTGGGGGTATGCTTATTTATCGTGGCTACGGGTGGATAGAACCGGACAGCCGTATTCTATTTCTGTTCCTGGCTTTTTTAATCGGTTCGTTCAAATCATTGTTTGTCCTTGATAAGGTTGCTGCTAAGACTATCAGGCGGATTGTCACTTTCCAAGACGACACCTGTCTTGGTGCCGTGTTTTCCTGGAAGACGTGGTTGTTGGTAGGGCTGATGATGTCTTGCGGGGTGTTGTTAAGAACATTTTTTACTCCTGGAACCATATTAGGTGCCGGATACTGTGCCATTGGATGGGCCCTTTTTCTATCTAGTCGTCACGGGTGGCTGGCATGGTTCAGAAAAGGATTTTTGTAATGGAGTCGCTGAACAAAATAACCATCAGTACCGGAGCTCTCAGGCACAATTTTGCTGTTTGCCGTCATTATGCGAGGGATGTTGATATTATCGCCATGGTCAAGGCCGATGCCTATGGTCACGGTATGATCGAATGTGCCCGGGTATTTGTTGAAGAAGGTGCCGCAGCCCTTTGTGTTGCTGAAGTTGTTGAGGGGATAAAACTGCGTGAAGCAGGTTTTACTGTACCTGTTTTTATCCTTGCTGGCATCATTCCACAAACAGCGCAAGCAGCGGTGGAAAACAATCTTACACCTGTTGTTGTAGACAACGTGGCCCTTTGGGAGCTTAATGATCACGCGCAGAAGGCAGGCAAAGAGATCGATATCCATGTTAAGATGGATGCTGGTATGGGGAGGCAGGGAACCTTGGCCGAAGAGACAGTTGCTTTAATCAAGGAGATAGATGATTATAGCAGCCTGAACACCAAGGGCGTCCTTGCCCACTTTCCCATGGCTGATGACCGGGATTCCTCTAATTCAGATCATGTTCTGGCAACATTTTCAAATACTGCCAGACAGATTAAGGAAGAAATTCCGCATCCCTGCAGGTACCATCTTGCCAATTCCGGAGGATTGTTTTACGTGCGCGGTTCGCAGTTTGATATGGTACGACCAGGTATTTCCCTTTACGGTTGTTATCCTGACGGAGAAAGCGGCAGACACGCAGCTGTTGCGAGCCGGCT
Organism: Desulfobulbus sp.; assembly: GCA_030600525.1. Classification (GTDB taxonomy): domain Bacteria; phylum Desulfobacterota; class Desulfobulbia; order Desulfobulbales; family Desulfobulbaceae; genus Desulfogranum. The sequence goes on from JAUVLX010000031.1 coordinate 2,735, forward strand.
TGAGCCTGCCATGTGTTTCACCACCAGGGTCATCCAGGTGCGAAATGTAGGTGCTGGTATAGGGTTAGGCTATGGGCACAGTTTCTTCACAACCAGACCTACTACTGTAGCTGTGTTGCCGGTAGGATATGAAGACGGATATTTGAGAAAATTGTCTAACCTTGCTCAGGTGCTTGTTAATGGCCATCGGGCACCCGTCATCGGTAGAATATCCATGAACTTAACCTTGATTGATGCTACAGACGTAGGTCCTGTCAACGTTGGTGAAGAAGTTGTTTTAATGGGACCGCAGGGAACCGATAAGATAACAGCCGATGATATCGCCGGATGGATGGATACCATTAATTACGAAGTACTCTGTCTTTTCGGACACATGAATGACCGCGGATTTACTGACTGAACAGGTGGCTACCAAGAGCCTGTCGGCGTTAGTCCGCTGCACATTGCTTTTCTCGGTAACAGTTGTACCTGCTTATTTTCCTTTCTGTTATTTTGCAGATTACAGAAAAACATAGAACCAGCAATTTTTTCAATATATTAAGATGATAAAATCACAAGTTAAAGCCGTTGTTGATCGTTGTTTTGAAAAGGGTCTTAGTCTATCACTGTGGAGTGAAAAACTACGTGATCGATACACGGTCGAGGTACCCAAGCATGAAGGGCAAGGCGATTTCGCCACTAATTTTGCAATGGTTGCCGCTGGTATTGAAAAGACGAATCCCCGGCAGATTGCAGCCCGTTTTGCCGAGTTGGCAGCAGAAGAAACGGCAGTCGTCGATCGTTGGGAAATCGCAGGGCCTGGTTTTATAAATATCTTTGTAAAGGAAGATGTTTGGGCATCGGTCCTCCCTGTTGTTGAAGAGCAGGGAGAGCGATTTGGCTTAAGTGATGAGGGAAAAGGGAAAAAAGTCCTGGTCGAATTTGTCAGCGCTAATCCCACGGGTCCTCTTTCCGTTGGTCATGGCCGGAATGCCGTTATCGGTGACTCTGTCGCACGCCTCCTTGAAGCAACGGGATTTAATGTCCATCGCGAATATTATTTTAATGATGCCGGACGACAGATGCGAGTTCTTGGTGAGTCAACCCGGGCAAGATATTTTGAACGTCTGGGGCTGGAGAACGATTTTCCTGAAGATGGATACCAAGGAAGCTATATTTATGATATTGCCCAGGCAATGATCGATAAGGGTGGTGACACATTTAAGGATGCCGCGGTTGAGGTGTTTAAAGAGCATGCAAAAGACGCCATCTTTAAAGAGATTGATGCAACACTTAAGCGGATTGGTATTCGTTTTGACAGCTATTATAATGAACATCTCCTGTATGAAGAAGGGATGATTGATGATGTTGTCAGTATTCTTAAAGAAAAAGATCTGGTTTATGAGAAAGACCAGGCATTATGGTTTAAGACCAGTGAGTTCGGCCAGGAACAAGACCGGGTAATTATCAAAAGCACGGGTGAACCCACGTACAGGTTACCGGATATTGCCTACCACCGGGAAAAATTCAAACGTGACTTTGACTGGATGATTAACGTGTTCGGGGCGGATCATATTGCCACTGTTCCCGATGTGCTTGCCGGTGTCCGTGCCCTTGGCTACGACGATGATCTGATAACCGTGATCCTCTATCAGTTCGTCACGTTGCTGCGTGGGGGGAAACAGGTTAAGATGTCCACCCGCAAGGCAACCTTTGTCACTATTGATGAACTGGTTGATGAGGTCGGAACAGATGCGCTGCGTTTCTTTTTCCTGCAGCGTAAAGCAGACAGTCAGCTTGAATTTGATCTGGATCTGGCTACCAAACAGAGCGCGGAAAACCCAGTCTATTATGTGCAGTATGCCCATGCTCGTTTGTGCAGTATTGAAAGACAGGCAAAAGAGCAGGGGATAGAATATGTTGCCGGAGAAGGTATTGACTTGAGCATGCTGAGGGAAGCGGAAGAGTACGGACTGCTCAAAACCATGGCTGATTACCCACAGTTGGTTGCGGGAGCGGCAATGGACCTGGCACCCCATAGGCTTATTTTCTATTTGATGGAATTGGCTGGACAATTCCATCGCTTTTATAATAAACATAAAGTGTTAACTGATGATGCTGACCGCAGTCAGGCCAGGCTGTATCTCTGCCGGTGCCTGAAAACCGTGTTGTGCAACGGGCTTACGCTGGCAGGTCTTAGTGCACCAGAGCGCATGTAGCCTTTTTTAAATTTATGGCTTCAAAAAAACAACCTCGAACCAGGAAAAAACCCGCTCGCAGGTTTCAGTTTCAATTGGGCTGGTCTGGTCTTTTCGGGGTAATTGTTGTTGCCTTTTGCCTCTTTCTTTGGATGTTTATGCTGGGCGTGTGGGCTGGGCAGACCATTCTTTTACCACATGTTGGTATGAAGCCGGTTGCAGCGTTAAAAAAGGGACGTCTGTCCCATCGCATGTCACCTGTTTTGCCAAAAATTCATCCATTGAGCAGGAAACGGCAACTGGGTACTCAGTGAAGAGTTGTACTGCACTGGCAATCGGAGCAAGCAAAACTAATAAGTACACGTAGCGTAATCTCTCTACAGGAATGGAAAAGAAAAAAGCAACAGCTTGACAGGTAGAATTCGTCCTGCGAGAATGAGTGATGTCAGGGCCATCCACAAGTTACTTAGGAGCTGTCCGTAAATAAGTTGGTCATCTCCTTATGGTCTTTGCCAGCAGAGACCTGATGCTGCCAAAGTCGATTAGCGCCCTGTATGACTACCTGCGAGATTTTGTAGTTTATGAGGAAGCAGGCGAAATACAAGGCATCTGCTCTCTCCACATTTGCTGGGATGATCTCGCAGAAATACGCTCCTTGGCGGTAATGGAAAAAAAGCAGGGGTGCGGTGTTGGGAGAGAATTGGTTCAGTCCTGTCTTGATGAGGCAAAGAGCCATAAATGAGTCTGTTGACTTACTAGGGTTTTCGTTCAAGGTCAGGTAAGCGCAGACTCCGAGGCATGCTTAAAAAATAACCACAGGCATATAGTTGATATTCCGAGGATTATTTTTTCAGCATAACGAAGAGATTGGGCGAAAAGACAGTAAATCAACAGGCTCATAAATAGCACAGGTTTTTGTGCTCACCTATCAGGCTGATTTTTTGAAAGGCTTTGGTTTTATCGATAAGAATAAACAGGAACGTCCCCACAAGATTTGGAGTGACTGTATCCATTGTTCCAAGTTTCCGGACTGCGATGAGGATGCACTGATTCATATAACCTCACCCCACCTCTATTAAACATAAGGCTATCTTAAATAATTGCCATTTCGCCCGATCTCCCAGAGTCTAACGCTTACCTCGTTATGCTCAAAATTTTATCCTCGGAGGAAAGCGAAGACTCCGATATTAAATATATGCCTGTGGTAAAATTTATCGCATGCCTCGGAGTCTGCGCTTACCTGATCTCGAACGAAATTACAAAAAAAATCAAGATACCCGTAATTTCTACCACTTTATTTTTTTGATCTCTCGGAGCCAAGGCTTCGAAATTGGAGAATTTTATGCTCGGCAAAGCACTTACCAAGGTTTTTGGCAGTAAGAATGATCGTATCATTAAACAGCTTCGAAAAACTGTCAACAGTATCAACGATTTCGAAGCTTCCATTGAACCTCTGAGTGACGAAGAAATTGCAGCAAAGGCTGTGGAATTTCGTCAACGCCTGGAAGAGGGGGAAACCCTGGATCAGTTGCTTCCTGAAGCCTTTGCTGTGGTACGAGAGGCTGCTAAACGAGTATTGGGAGAGCGTCACTACGACGTGCAGCTTATCGGGGGCTTGGTGCTGCATAATGGTACAATTGCAGAGATGAAGACTGGTGAAGGAAAAACACTTACCTCGACGGCCCCTGTCTATCTCAATGCTCTGACCGGGAAGGGCGTCCATGTGGTCACGGTTAACGATTATCTTGCGCAACGTGACGTGGAGTGGATGGACAAGGTTTACAGTTTCCTTGGCCTGACCACAGCATGTATTGTCCATGAAATGGACGATGCCGAGCGCAGGGAGGCCTATGGTGCAGACGTGACCTACGGCACCAATAATGAGTTTGGCTTTGACTACCTGCGCGACAATATGAAGTTCGATATTGACGACTACTGCCAACGTGGTTTTAACTACGCCATTGTCGATGAAGTTGACTCTATTCTTATTGATGAGGCTCGTACGCCGCTTATTATTTCAGGTCCGGCTGAACAGACTACGGATATGTATGTGAAAGTCGACAAGCTGATGCCTCACTTTAAGGATGAAGAGCATTACACCAGAGAAGAAAAATCTCGCCAGATCATGCTCACTGATGATGGGGTAGGCTTGGCAGAAGAGCTTCTGGATGTTGAAAATCTTTACGATCCCGCCAATATTAATCACTTGCATCATATCAATCAGGCGCTGAAAGCCCATTTCGTTTTCCAGTGCGATGTCGATTATATTGTTAAGAATGGTCAGGTCGTCATTGTTGACGAGTTTACCGGCCGTACTATGGAAGGCCGTCGCTACTCCGATGGTCTTCATCAGGCCCTTGAGGCAAAAGAAAAGGTGACGATTGAAAAGGAGAACCAGACCCTGGCCTCTGTTACCTTTCAGAATTACTTCCGCATGTATGATAAACTTGCCGGAATGACAGGGACAGCTGATACGGAAGCGCCTGAGTTTAAAAAGATCTATAACTTGGATGTGGTTGTTATCCCGACCCACATGAACATGGTGCGGAAAGACTTTCCCGATCTCATCTATAAGAATCAACAGGCTAAGTATCGTAATATTGTCAATGAAATCAAGGAGCTTAATGAGAAGAGGCAGCCGATTCTGGTAGGCACTATCTCCATTGATATTTCAGAAAAAATATCCAAGATGCTGACTAAGGAAGGTATAAAACATGACGTACTTAATGCCAAGCAGCATGATCGGGAAGCGGAGATAATTGCAGAAGCCGGGCATGAAGGCAGGGTAACCATTGCCACCAATATGGCTGGTCGTGGTACCGATATTAAGCTCGGGGAAGGGGTTCGCGAACTCGGCGGCCTCCATATCCTTGGTACCAGTCGACACGAGAGTCGCCGTATTGACAACCAGTTACGTGGTCGATCCGGCAGGCAGGGTGATCCGGGGTCATCACGGTTTTTTCTTTCCCTTGAAGATGATTTACTGCGTATTTTCGGCTCTGGCCGTCTTGGCGGAATTATGGATAAACTCGGTATGGAAGATGACGAGCCTATCGAGCATTCTATGGTATCCAAGGCCATTGAAAATGCCCAGCGTAAAGTGGAAGGGCACAACTTTGACATTCGTAAGCACCTGCTTGAGTATGATGATGTTATGAACAAGCAACGTGAGATCATATACAAACAGCGCCGAGAGGTACTCGAGAGTGACAATGTTCAGCCCATTGTCGAGGATATGGTAGCAGAACTGGTCGATGAATTGTGCGGACATATTGCAGTTGAACGGACACCTTCGGAAGATTGGAAGTGGGAAGAGTTTAATGAACGGGTGGTTCAGCTTTTTAATAAAAAGGTAGAATGGGCGTCAGAAGAACTCGTTGATCTGAATTTGCAGCAGCTTGTTGAAAAATTAACCGATGCCGTCAAGGAATGGTACAGCGGGCAGGAAGAACAAAATGGTGTTGAGCAGATGCGTCAGCTAGAGCGTATGGTGCTGCTCCAGATGGTGGATACCTTGTGGAAAGAACACCTCCTGCAAATGGATCATTTGAAAGAAGGTATTGGCCTTCGCGGATACGGCCAGAAGAATCCGCTGAATGAGTATAAGCGTGAAGGCTTTAATCTGTTCATGAGCATGATTGAAGCTGTTAAATTGCAGACCGTATCAACTTTGATGCGGGTGCAGATTGTCCAAGATGATGAACTTGAACGGCTGGAAGAAGAAAGGCGTCAACAGCGGGCAAGGGAGCTGGAAGAGGCAAAAAAAGCTACTAGGCCCCAGGTAGATGATCGTCAACCCCAGCAGCGAAAGGAAGAGAAAGTTGGCCGTAACGCCCAATGTCCCTGCGGGTCAGGTAAGAAATATAAAAAATGTTGTGGTGCGACTGGCTGAGAACCGAAGCCCTTTCTAACGGGAAAGGTTCAGCGCAAACACTGTGTTTGCTTTAAAAAGATTGTCAGGGCACTGGGGTTTTACCCCGGTGCCCTGTTTGTTTTTTAGGAGATTTGAAACGTTATCCAGTTCAGCAATGAATCGTCACCGGGGCAGGTAAGGAGTTGTCCGTAAATAAATTGGACAATATCACGCTCATATTTAGATTAGATTTGGATGATCTAATTGAACAAAGCCGCAGGCGTAGTTGTGCTACGTTGAGGACTTTGTGATTGAAGATCAGTCAAAGATGACCTGAAGATGCGATGCGAGATGTTCAAGTTATTTCTGGACAACTCCTAAAGTGGAGCAATTGATGCCGAAGAGTCAACCTCTGAGATCATGAGGGTTGAAAAGATTTTTTTCCATATGCTTGATTTCATCAATCCCGGAAATGACAATAGCCGGGTCGGGCTGAAGTTCTTTTAAATCAATTTTCTTCTCATACTCAAGGTTATGGAGCAGATGCTTTATGCAGTTGATACGTGCTTTCTTTTTTACGTCAGATTTAATGATGGTCCACGGAGCAATGGTCCGGTTTGATTCGTTGAGCATTTGAAATTTTTTTATGCTGTATTCATCCCAGAGCTTCTGGGCTAGGTTGTCCACTGGAGACAGCTTATATTGTTTGAGAATATCTGTTTTTCTTGCATCAAACCTTTTTTTCTGTTCGTCTTTTGAAACGGAAAAATAGAATTTAAACAGTTTGATTCCATCCTTGACCAGCAGTTCTTCAAATAAAGAAACATCCTTTAAAAAACGTTTGTGTTGCTCGTCGGTACAAAAGCCCATAACCGGCTCAACCATGGCCCGGTTGTACCAGGAACGGTCAAACAGGACCAGCTCTCCTCCTGCCGGCAAGTTTGATACGTACCGTTGAAAATACCACTGACTTATTTCTTTGTCGCTGGGAGCAGCCAAGGCTACTACTCTTGCGTTGCGGGGATTAAGAAAGGCTGTGATGCGTTTTATGGTCCCGCCTTTACCTGCCGCATCGCGACCTTCAAAGATGGCTAGCACCCGCATGTTTGTCTTTTTTATCTCCAGCTGCAGCTTCATCAATTCGATTTGCAGCTTTTTGAGTTCAGATTCATATTCTAGATGGGCCTTTTTGATCCATACAGAACAGCGTTTGTCATCCTGTTTAGAATGTTTGTTCTTCAGAGCTGTCCCTTCCAGGAGTGTGGTGTCGATCGGGCAGGATGGATTGTTTACCTTCTTTTTCTCTCCCATGTCGTTCTCCTTTTACTGGCTCGGTGTATGATGCGTGTGGCCTGTAATATGTGTTAGTGCCCTTGATAAATGGCATTGAGGGGTAATGGCGGGGTTATGTTAAAATTTATTAAGAAAAATAATAAAAGATAATGAAAAATAACTGTTTGGTATTAAACATATTGTATTGAAAAAATTTGGACCAAACAAGGAGAGTTTACTGGGGATAGTAACTTTTCTCAAATAAAAATTACAAATTGTAGGTGGTAGGTATGAATCAGTGTCAGCAGGATGTGGCGACCTTTCTTGGAGATTGGGTCGAAACTGAAGAGCAGAATAAGGTGGGTTTTGAAAGATTGTACAAGCTGTTGCAGGACAAAGAAAAGGGTAGTATTGAATTTCATCCACGGCCAGGTGTTACATATTCCCTTCGCGGTATGTCTTTAGGGAAAGATGCTCCATCGCTGTATGTCATGGTCGACGTGATAGAGGACGAACCACGGTGGCTGTCTGTCTGTTTTTATGGAGACATGATTACAGATCCGGAGGAAAGAGGAGCCTTTGTACCAGGTGGTCTGCTGGGAGAAGATGCGATTTGTTTTGACCTTGAGCGGTATGATCAGCAAGGATTTGCCTATGTGGAAGCACGGATTGAAGAGGCGTATGCTTCAGCCGTAACCTCGTAACTTAATGAGAAGAAGGGATGGGATCAGTTGAGCTTCTGCCCTGCCCGAAACATTTCATTGTAGATGGGAGGGAGGTGAAGCGCATTGATACGCTTCACAACGGCTTCTATATCATAGGTGCAGCGGAAATGGGTAACCTGTACAGAGCGGTCTTTTAACTGCAGGACTGCATAAGAAGACTGCGGGTTACCGTCAAACATCCTGCCAGTAGAGCCTGGGTTGATAAAGTGTACTCCCTTAATACATTTGTGATAGGGGGAGTGAGAGTGACCGGTGACAACGATCGAACAGGAGGTGCTGGCCGCAAGTTCTTCAAATCGTTTGTCCGGGGTAGTGTTAAAAAGAAATTCCTCATGGGCGGCAGGACTGCCGTGAAAAAGGCACAATGTGTGTGTACCGTATTGCCAGGTATATTTTTTTTTTAGTCCGCAAAGATATTGCCGGTTGCTTTTGCTCAAAGCCTCAGGCGTACTGGTATACATGATCCGCTTTTCCGGTTTGCGTGGTTTTTTAAAGGTTTTGCCCTTCAGCAGTTTTATAACCTTGTCATCTGTGTTGCCTCGAATTGATTGTACTTTGTACGTGCGAAGCCAACTGAGTACCTCGTCTGGAAAGGGGCAATAGACCGTCGAATCACCACTGTTACAGATGAGATCGAATTGGTCAAGGGGATGTTTTTTGGCGATGGCCTCAAGGGCTGGGAAATTACCGTGGATATCACTGAGCAAAAGAATTTTCATGGTTATTCTCTTTTTTACCAGGTTGATTAGCCCGGATTTCTCATCAGTTAAGGTGGCGTCAGGTTCATTTTTCTTGGTTATGAATAGGTAAGCGTAGACTCCGGGTAAGCGTAGACTCCGGGTTAGAGTAGAGGACCGACAAGGAGTGCTACATTTTCCTTGAATCTTTCCCGGAAAGGACGTTGGGTGAAGATTTCACAATCTATTTTTTTCGCATTTTGTAAATAGCTCTGCTGCAGTTCCCGCAACCTGGCAGTGAACTCCTTGTTGTAAATAAAAAGGGTCATCTCAAAGTTGAGCCAGAAGCTGCGCATATCAAGATTTACTGAGCCAAACAAACAGAAGTCGCGGTCAATGGTTATGGTCTTGGCGTGGAGCAGGCCGCCGGAAAAACCCATTATCTTCACCCCTGCCCTTATCAGGATCTCATATCGTGCCCTGCTGGCATAATGTACCAGCCGGGAGTCATTTTTTTCAGGGACTATAATAGTTACCTCCACCCCCCGTTGTGCTGCTGATTTCAGGGCTGCCAAGATGGCGTTATCCGGAACAAAATAGGGGGTTGTCAGGATCAGTTCTTGTCGGGCGGCATAAATGGTGGTGAGCAAAAGGTCGTGAATCGCGCCTTCTTCCAGGTTTGGTCCAGAGGGGACAAGCTGCACCAGAGCGTCTCCCGATGGTTCTACTGGTCCAATGTCTGAGGTGGGGTACAATTCTTCAAGGGGTGTATGGTTTTCCATCATCCAGTCATATGTAAAGGCGGCAGTCATTACTTCGACCACTGGCCCGTTAATACGGACCATGGCATCGATCCATTTCCCAACCCCTTCGTCTTGTTTGAAAAATCCTGGGTCAACCATGTTCTGGCTGCCGGTATAAGCTGTGGTGCCGTCAATGATGGCTACCTTACGGTGATTTCTCAGATCAATGCGGACAAACAGTGCCCGAATTATTCCCGCTGGTAATGCCTCTGTTATCTCTATCCCCGCAGACCGCATTTTTTCAGCCAGCGCACTGCTTAAAAAGGTTTTACTGCCAATGGAATCAACTAGGATACGGCAGGTAACACCTCGTTTTTTTGCATCAATTAGCGCTTCGGAAATATCATCAGCCAAACCACCTTCATTCCATATGTAAAATTCAAGGAAGCAGGTGGATTTTGCCTGACGAATGTCCACAATGAGTTTGCGTAGAAAAGCAGTGGGGTCGGTAATGAGTTCTAGGCAATTGTCGGGCATAGTGGGGATATTGACGATTGTGTTGATCTGGCGATCAATGGGGATGCATTCTGGGTTGATTTGTTCCCAGTTGACAGAAACGCGTTTATAGAGTGCCTGGATCCATTGAGTGATAAGCGGTTGTTCAGCAACCCTCTTTGCGGCCCTTCGTTCACCAAGCCTTACTTCGCCAAACATAAGATACATGATGGCACCGAGAAAAGGCAGCAGCAGGATGATGATTAACCATGCAAGTGACACACTGGCAGCCCTTTTGCGCATAATGACCCGCAGGGACAAACCTATGCGAATGGCAAGGTCGACAATAAAAATGGATGTCGTGAGCATCCAATAAATTTTATCCATAGCTGTTTACCGTGCCTGCTATAAATAACGGCACGTGTTGAGGTGAGGTGGGGATTTGGCAAAGGATGAACAAAAAATATACTATGTTCAGCCTTTTTTTTTATCTGGTATCTGTTAGATTACAACAATTCTCATTCTATTAAACTAAATATTATACAGGGCTTGTATGCAGGTTAAAGGATTTAGTGTTGCAGCTGTAAAGGCTGGGATTCGATATGAAGATCGTCTGGATTTGGGGCTTATTTATTCTCAGGTGCCGGCTGTTACGGCCGGTGTTTTCACCACCAATTCCGTGAAAGCAGCTCCTGTGTTGATCGATATAGATCGTTTACGGCAAGGTAAAGTACAGGCAGTGCTGGTGAACAGTGGCAATGCCAATGCATGTACCGGTGATGTCGGCATGGAAACCGCACTGGCCACCAGCACGTTAGTAGCTGAGCAACTTGATATCAAGGAAGAACTGGTGCAGCTTGCTTCTACAGGCGTCATTGGGGAACCTATGCCCTTTGAGCCTTTTGAGAACTGTATGAAGGAGTTGGTCGAAAAACTCTCTCCTGATGGCTTTGATGATCTGGCTCAGGCCATGATGACAACCGACACCTTCCCAAAGACAGCCTTTATCACTGTCGAACTCGACGGAAAAACTGTTTCCATCCTCGGGGTTACCAAAGGGTCGGGCATGATCATGCCCGACATGGCAACCATGCTTTGTTTTGTGGTTACCGATGCCCAGATAGTGTTTCCGGTCTTGAATACCATGGTCAGGGATGGGGTGGATAAAAGTTTCAACCGGATTACGGTTGACGGTGACACTTCAACAAACGATATGGTGCTGGTTATGGCCAACGGAGCTGCCGGCAATTCCTGGATTGATGAAGAAAGTCCAGAGACTGCACATCTTTTTGAAAATGCACTGCATGGCTTACTTCATGATCTTGCCTTGCAGATTGTCAAAGATGGTGAAGGTGCGACAAAAGTTGTGACCATCCGAATTGAAGGCGCACGGGAGCAGGATGAAGCCATGAGTGCTGCCCAGACCATTGCTAACTCAGCCTTGGTTAAAACTGCTTTTTTTGGGGAAGATGCAAACTGGGGCAGGATTATCGCAGCCCTGGGGCGTTCAGACAGCGTTTTTGATCAAAACAAGGTGTCCATCGCCTTTGACGAGGTGGTTCTTGTTGAAAATGGAGTTGCCCTGGGGGGGGAAGCTGAAAAATTAGCGAGTGACGTATTAAAAAACAAAGAGTTCACCGTCACTGTCGACCTCCATGAAGGCATGGAATCAACAGAGGTGTATACCTGCGATTTTTCGTATGATTATGTAAAAATAAATGCCGATTACCGAAGCTAGGAGTACAGCGCCATGGAGCAGCGTCTAATTGATAACTGGTACCTTCCGGAGACAGTCAAACCGGCATTATTGTTCAAACGTTTGACCCGTAAATTTGGTCTGGTTCACGAGCCAGAAGTACGTCGCCAGATTACCTACTGCGATTCTTTTGACTGGCGGATTTTTGCAAACGGTTACCTGTTAACCTGTATCGGAACTGCATGGAGGTTGCACGATCTTCATACAGGCGAAGTTATTATTCAGGAGAGTGGGCCCACTGTAAATAAGGGGTGTTTTGCCAAGGCGTTTCAATCCGGAGAGTTGCGACAATTGCTGACAGATCTATTGGAAATGCGCTGTGTCTCACCGGTAGCCTCTGGTGTGGTTACGGTGCAGGAATGCCGTCTTGTTAATAAAGACGAGAAAACGGTGGTGCGTCTTTTTTTAGAACAGCACCAGATGGCAGATGCTGGTGACCCGCGATGGGCGGTGAGACTGGAACCCGTCCGAGGGTATTTGCGTGAACTTGCTGCGGTACGGAGCGTATTAAAGAAGTATGATCCTGTTAGCAGGCCGCTTGCCTGTCTTGATCTTGAGCAGGGTAGCGCTAGTTTGGGGCGGACGCCTGGAGATTATTCTTCAAAATTTATCCTGCATCTCGATCCCGATCAAACCGCATGTTCAGCTGTTGGTGTTATCTATAAGCAGCTGCTTGAAGCCATGAATGTCAATATTCCTGGTATATTGGCAGACTTGGATTCCGAGTTTCTCCATGATTTTCGGGTAGCTGTCAGGAGAACCAGGTCAGGACTTTCCCTGATTAAGGAAGTTCTTCCGCCTGCGGTGGTTGAAAAATACAAAGAGGATTTCGCGTATCTCGGACAGGTTACCGGTCCTACCCGCGATCTTGATGTGTATCTGCTTTATGAGGATGAATATAAAGCCCGTTTGCCAGAGAGCCTTCAAGGTGGCTTGCACAGTTTTTTTGAGAATCTTGCGGCGTTACGAATCCGTGAACAGCGAACACTGGTCAGGGAATTGAAGGGCGCCCGGGTTAAGGGAATCCTTTCCTCATGGGCAACATATTTTGACAGTGGCGATGAGCAGACTGCAAAATTTGCTGACGTGCCGGTTATTGATATTGCCAAAAAAATTATTTACCGTCGCTATAAAAGAGTTCTCAAGGATGGTCTGGCCATAAACGAGCAAACACCTGACCAGGAAATCCATCGTCTGCGTATCCAGGGGAAAAAATTGCGTTATGCAATTGAATTTTTTGGTTCCCTTTTTTCGGAACAAGATGTTGCAACAGCCATAAAGCGTCTTAAAAAATTACAGAATTATCTTGGGGATTTTAACGATCTTTCTGTGCAGCAGGATGTATTGCGCAATCATTTGCAGGGGGTTCGACCAGGATCACGGAAGAATCTCGAGCTTGGAGCAGCTTTAGGGGCCTTGATGAGCAATCTGCATCGAGAACAGGTGAAAGCACGTGGAGACTTTGCTTCTATTTTCGGCAAGTTTAGTAGTGCTCACAATATTGCGCTTTTTGAAAAGCTTTTCACCTGCAAAAAGGAGTCAAGATGAGCATTCTAGCGGTCTATAATATTAAGGGTGGTGTCGGGAAAACAGCAACATCTGTCAATCTTGCCCATCTTTCGGCCTGTCAAGGGGCAAAAACACTGCTTTGTGATCTGGATCCCCAGGGATCAGCATCCTATTACTTTCGGATTCGTTCTCCTAAAAAATATAATACTAAAAAGCTGCTTAAGGGCGGCCAGCATATTGAAAAAAACATCCGTGGTACAGATTACCTTGGACTTGATTTGCTTCCGGCTGACTTCTCCTATCGAAATATTGATATTGCGCTCGACGAGCTCAAAAAGTCAACACTCAGGTTAAAGAGTGTACTCCGTCCCCTGCTTGGTGAATATGACCGGATTATTCTTGACTGTCCACCGAACCTGACTCTGCTTTCGGAGAATATTTTTTGTGCCGCAGATAAGATACTGGTGCCTATTATCCCCACAACATTGTCTTTGCTGTCCCTGAAGCAGCTGTTTAAGTTTATGGAAAAGATTGGGCAGAAAAGGACCAAGGCTTTGGTAATGTTTTCCATGGTGGAAAAACGGAAAAAGATGCACATGGAGCTCATGGAGGCCATGCGAGAAAGAAAAGGTGTACTTCAGGAGCCTATTCCTTTTCTGGTAGATGTCGAACGTATGGGACTGTATCGTCAACCTGTAACTGCAGCCTTACCCAATTCAAGGGCCTCTCAAGCGTATAAAGCACTGTGGCAGGAAGTCTGCCAACATTTGGGTTAGTCATGAAAAAACTGTTGCTCTGTCGTCATGCCAAGTCCAGTTGGAAGGACCTCTCTTTGGAAGATAGGGATCGACCGCTTAATAAACGGGGTAAGCGTAACGCACCTATGATGGGTAAGCGATTGCGCCAGCGGAGGATCTCCCTGGATGCTGTCATCACCTCACCCGCCAGGCGTGCAGCAAAAACTGCCAAGCATCTGGCCAAAGCGTTGCATTTCACGTCTTCCGAGATTCAGGTTGTTGAATCGTTGTATGAGGCTTCGCCATGGTCTATTATTGAATTTCTGCATACTGTAGACGACTCGCTCGCAACCGTTATGGTGGTTGGCCACAATCTGGAATTCACCATGCTGGCAAACCTGCTAGGCGGTTTGCACATAGACAATGTACCAACCTGTGGCATTGTAGCCCTTGATTTCCACATCGCAAAGTGGCAGCAAGTGAAGGAAGGCAATGGAAAGCTTGTCTTTTATGACTATCCCAAAAGGACTTTAGGAGCTGTCCGTAAATAAGTTGGACAATATCGCGCTCATGTTTAGGTTAGATTTGGATGATCTAATTGAACAAAGCCGCAGGCGTAGTTGTGCTACGTTGAGGACTTTGTGATTGAAGATCAGCCAAAGATGACCTGAAGATGCGATGCGAAATGTTCAAGTTATTTCC
>JAUVLX010000094.1 GCA_030600525.1 Desulfobulbus sp.
GCAACATGGAAAAAGGAGTCTTCTTGATATAACGCTTCAAGGTCCGCAGACGTTCCCATGGATCTTCGTTCAAAAAACGATGCATGGTATCAAAGGTAGCGCCACCCCAGGTTTCGATTGCCCAGAAGCCAACCTCATCCAACATTTCCGCCACAGGGATCATGTCTTCAGTACGTCCGCGGGTTGCGAACAAAGACTGATGTCCATCACGAAGACTGAGGTCCATAACTTTTACTGGATTTTCCGCTGCAGGACGGTCAGCATCGTAATTCATGGCGGTCATTTTCACTTGGTCGCTCATTGTTTGTGTCTCCTCTAAATCTTGATCATTAAAATTCGATATATATATATGGGGAAGCAATTAAAACAATCTTAGTTGCAACATTCTTCGCATGGACATCATATCTTGTCGTCCACTAATTGCCCATAAGTTAGGTCCGGCCTGTGCAGCTGCAGCGTCCATAGCTTGCTGCTCTAGGTAGGCAGCTTCAGCTTCCTGCTGCAAATAAGCATTAACTGCTGCAAGCGCTGCTGCCATTTTTACGCTCTTTTTTGCCATCGTATCACCCATTGATGATTAATTTGATCACTGCATTTCCATGTACAAGGACTTAAACTGCGTAGTGAATCCTACAATGGAATGTTGCCGTGTTTTTTCGCTGGGCTGGTATCGCGTTTAGTACCGATGGATGCTAAGGCATTGATGATGCGTGAACGTGTTTCAGCAGGCTCGATAACGTCATCGATATACCCACGTTCTGCAGCACAGTATGGATTGGAGAAGTTAGTGGTATACTCATTTTCTTTATCTGCAAGAAATGCTTTCGGGTCGTCTTCTTTCTTTGCTGCACGGGCATAGAGAACTTCTACAGCACCCTTACCGCCCATAACGGCAATCTCACCGGTAGGCCAAGAGTAATTGATATCGCAACGCAGATGCTTGGAAGACATAACACAGTATGCTCCACCATATGCTTTACGGGTAATAATGGTAATCTTCGGAACAGTTGCCTCACCAAACGCATACATCAGCTTGGCACCGTTTGTAATGACCCCACCGAATTCCTGATCAGTACCAGGGAGGAAACCAGGTACATCAACAAAGGTGATGACTGGTATATTAAAACAGTCACAAAAACGAACAAAACGAGCGCCTTTTTTTGAAGCATCGATATCAAGAACACCAGCATAATAAGAAGGCTGATTTGCTACAATACCAACACTCCGGCCACCATAACGGGCAAATCCAACGATAATATTGGCTGCAAAATTTTCCTTAATTTCAAAGAAGACACCGTTGTCAACCGTTTCTTTAATGACATTTTTCATGTCATAGGCTGCATTGGGACTGTCCGGAATGATCTCGTTGAGCACATCACAGCGTCGAGTGGACGGATCATCACAGTCTACAAGTGGTGGCTCTTCCATATTATTCTGAGGAAGATAGGACAGCAGATTCTGAATATACAAGATAGCTTCATCTTCATTCTCTGCGCCGTGGTCTGTAACACCGGACTTGGTGGTATGCATGGATGCACCACCGAGTTGCTCAACAGTAACGTCTTCGTTAAGTACTGTTTTAACAACTTTCGGTCCTGTCAAAAACATGTAGGACTGATTTTTAACCTGGATAATGAAGTCGGTAAGAGCGGGTGAATAGACAGCACCACCAGCACAAGGTCCGAATACACCTGATATCTGAGGAACAACACCGGAAGAAAGGATGTTTCTCAAAAAGATGTCGGTATAACCGCGCAGAGCTTCAATACCTTCCTGAATCCTGGCACCACCTGAATCATTGATACCGATAACCGGGATACCATTTTTCATTCCGAGATCCATAACCTTGACGATCTTCTCAGCAAGGGTTTCGGAAAGAGAACCGGCCAGTACGGAAAAATCCTGTGCATAAATATACACTGGGCGACCATTGATCTTACCGCAACCGGTTATGATACCATCACCGGCAAATTTAATTTTCTCCATCCCGAAATTGACACATCGGTGGAGTTTGAAACAATCGTATTCCTCGAAAGAACCTGGATCAACAAGTTGATTGATTCTTTCACGCGCCGTTTTCTTACCTTTAGCGTGAATTTTATCAATCTTTTCCTGACCGCCACCGAGAAGTGCTTTTGCTCTGCGCTTTTTCAGCTCTTCAATTTTTTCTTTTGTTGTACTACTCATGCTGTCTCCTTGCTGCAGAATTCAGTGATCATTCCGTACTTCAACTATGAGCACAGGAGCAGTAACCGAAGAAACGGTCACCGCCCCCGCCTATTGGTAAATCAAAGGATCAGAAAACTTTTTTACAAAGATCGCCCATTTTACCAAGGTTCTCACAATGATGAACACCACTGTTCTTCATTGCTTCAATCTTGGCTTCAGCAGTTCCCTTACCGCCACTTACGATAGCACCGGCATGTCCCATACGTCGACCTGGAGGAGCTGTAAGGCCAGCAACAAAACCAACTACAGGCTTATCGGTGTTAGCTTTAATCCACTCACAGGCATCTTCTTCTGCATTACCGCC
Organism: Desulfobulbus sp.; assembly: GCA_030600525.1. Taxonomy (GTDB): domain Bacteria; phylum Desulfobacterota; class Desulfobulbia; order Desulfobulbales; family Desulfobulbaceae; genus Desulfogranum. The sequence goes on from JAUVLX010000094.1 coordinate 2,534, forward strand.
AATCTCACCAATCATTACAATGGCTTTGGTTTCTGGATCAGCTTCAAAGGCTTCAAGACAATCGATGAAGTTGGTACCGTTGATTGGGTCGCCACCGATACCGATACAGGTGGTCTGACCGAACCCGACCTGAGTCAGCTGATGCATAGCTTCATAGGTCAAGGTTCCGGAGCGGGATACAACACCTACATGTCCGGGTTTCCCCATGGTGTTAGGCATAATACCGATTTTACATTCACCTGGTGTCATAATACCTGGGCAGTTAGGTCCGATAAGGCGTGTTGTTTTTGTTGCCAGATAATTTTTAACACGCATCATATCCATAACCGGAATGCCTTCGGTGATACAGACAACAAGCTCGATCCCAGCATCCGCAGCTTCCATAATTGCATCAGCTGCAAATGGAGGTGGAACAAGGATCATAGAAGCATTGGCTCCTGATGCAGCTCGTGCTTCTTTTACAGAATTGTAGATCGGCACATCATCCATCTTCTGGCCGCCTTTACCGGGAGTTACACCGGCAACGACCTTGGTCCCATATTCGATACAGGACCGCGCATGAAACTGGCCTTCTTGGCCTGTAATACCTTGTACAAGTAAACGGGTGTCTTTATTTACGAAAACGCTCATTGTGTTCCTCTATGAGTATAATTGTTAATTCCGCTGAACCAGAGTTGTTGGATTCTCTCTCTCCTAAGTTATGAGAATTCCAGCAAAACTCTTATCAGGCTACGAGTGCGGCTACCTTTTCAGCAGCATCGGCCAAGTCAACAGCGTTAACGAGGTCCAAACCGGAATCAGCCAATATTTTACGACCTTCCACAACATTGGTACCTTCCATACGTACAACGACAGGTACAGACAGTTTCAGTTTAGTAGCAGCCTGAACAACACCCTGTGCCAAAACATCACAACGAAGGATACCGCCGAATACGTTAATGAGAATACCTTTAACGCTTGGATCGCTCATAATGAGACGGAAACCGTTTTCAATGGCTTCTGCATTTGCTCCGCCTCCAACGTCAAGAAAGTTTGCAGGAGACGCGCCGGCCTGCTTAACGATATCCATGGTTGCCATCGCAAGACCAGCACCGTTTACGATATTACCCACATTACCTTCAAGGTTGATGTAGTTAAGTCCGAACGTACTTGCTTCAAGTTCGATTGGGTCTTCTTCGTCAGCATCATGCATGTCTTTTACATCTGCATGACGATACAGAGCGTTTCCGTCAACATCAATTTTTGCATCAAGCGCGATGATGTTGTCTTCTCCGGTAATGATCAGCGGATTGATTTCCAGCATGGAACAATCATAATCTACAAACAGATTATAGAGATTTTTCACGATTGCGGACATTGGCTTCATCAACTCTTTAGGGAGCTCAAGACCAAAACAAACCTGACGCATATGGAAAGGCTGAACACCCGTTGTAGGGCTAACGTGGACAGTAATGATACGCTCAGGAGTCTTTGCTGCGACTTCCTCGATATCCATACCACCGTCCTGGCTGCAAACAATAGCCACAGAGCATGTTTCACGATCTGGGATTACAGAAAGATAGAGTTCCTTCTTGATGCTAACACCCTGCTCAACCAAAACCATGTTTACTTTTTTACCTTCTGCACCAGTCTGCTTGGTGACGAGGGTCATGCCGATAATGTCATCAGCAAATTGTGTTACCTCTTCTTTGGTTTTAGCAAGCTTTACACCACCGCCTTTTCCTCGACCACCTGCATGAACCTGGGCCTTTACAACTACAGGGAGTCCAAATTCGTCCGCAATTTTCTCAACTTCTTCTATCTTGTAAGCGACCTTGCCATTAGGGGTCGGTACATTATATTTTCGGAATAATTCCTTGGCCTGATACTCATGAATTTTCATAGACGCATCCTTTTGCGGAGTACCGTTCGTAATCGACGGGCGGCCTCCTAGAGAAGTAAAGTTGTTTCAAATTCCTAATAAACACCACTACTACGAGTTCCAAGTGAATATCACTCGCTTTTTCGGGGATGGATTCGGCAAGACATAAAAAAACTATGCGGCATGCGTGACAACCCATAATCGTAGTTGCCCTTACAGCCAATTTTTTATGCAATACAACAAGCCTAAATCAGATGCCTGATAGGTTTGGTATCAGAAGAGCAGTAGCTCAACCGATGCACCAAGCCGTTCCCAGAACCACAATGTGGTTCAAAAAGCAAGCGTACAAACCTATAAGCAACCGTTTTTCCAGGAAATGTTGAAGGCGAAAAAACTGTGAAGATTGATGCATGATGCAAAAATCCGGGATTGTCCCACGTCTGAAAGGTTTGCGGAAAATAGAGTTTTCCCCTTTCAACAACGTTCATTTTACCGCTGCCATATCCGAAAAAACCACTCAAAACTCAGCACTTATCTCCAATTGCCGAGCCCGAGTCAAGCGATCATCAAAGAATGACGTGGGAGAAAAAAAGAAATCCTGCTACAAGAGAAGAAAAAACAAAACGTTACATATACCTTCCTAACGTTTTGTTTTGGACGTATCCAGCACGTTACACCCCGTCTTCACCCAGCAAGATCGAAAATTACGCCCAGCACAATCCTTACTAATATCACTCAAAACTCAAGATTTATAACAGCATTCCGAACTGCCAGTCAAGGGATAAATAACGGTTGATACTCGTTATAAAATAAAGGGTCTCATAGAATTAAAAATTGTGAAAATAGGTATGCCAAAGAAAATGCCGAAAAAGGGTGATTGGTATACTTACTCTTCCACTTCCTTTTTCCTCTCGGATATTTTGTCTATTGAAATTTCAAGGGACTCAAGGATAATCCCTGTGTAGCGTTGCAGTCTTCCCTGAATATAGGATCGCATCTCGTGCAAGCCTCCAGCCAGTGTTTTTCCATAAGGCACACTGACATACAGATCAATACCGTAACCTGATCGCGAGCTTTTCACCTTAATCTTTCGTACCCGAACCTCACTATCGTATTCATCTATACAATGTAGAATCATCTGCGTGAGAGCTGCTTCGGAGATGTTTACACTGCCAGGTGTTTTTTCATTACTATGGAAGTCTGGCTGCACCACGGATTTATCAAAGAAACGTGCTTTTTTCCCGCTGCTGGAACTTTTGTCCCCCTTAAAAAAAATACGGATTGAGTCAGAAAGTATCTGGGCATAATCTCTTTTAATCTCAATTGCTGGAACAGGGATCACATGTTTCCCCTCTTCAAGCCTTGATTTAATAGCATTTTCGATATCTTTTTTACTGGCAATCTCTTCGATATTGACGATCTGACTTATGGGGGGTAAATCCAAACGATCAGCTATTCGTGCAACCATTTTATCTGAAGTACCTAACAGAAGTATTTTTTTAACCTTGTTTTTCTGGATAGCCTCCACAACCTGATCGCGATGGACTGAATCGGTGAAAAGTGCTGTTTTAATAGCACTGATATAATTTTTTTCCTGCTTCGCGGACCTGCCAGCCAGGATAGTGGACTCATGGATAAGCAAACCGTCGTCCATAATATAAGGGATACCTATTTTCTCAGCCAATAATTTAGCACGAAAACTCTTTCCCGTACCACTTTTCCCTACCAAGGCATACACGGTTATCCCCTGTAGCCGTCCCTTGACTTTGTTAAAAAACTGATAGATCTCTTTTCCTGTGAGATATATCCACTGCGGTTGTTCTTTGCTGCCTTTTTCGGAGGAAACAGTCATAGGCCGTCTCTTGTTCAGCTCTTATAAAATAAATCGTTAATAAACAAATATCAGCCCTTCTCTTTTTGAAATGGGCACCATAAAAAGCACAACCATTTTCAAAATGGCTATTCTTTCCAAACTTCGGGAGTCCTGGCGCTTACCTCGTTATTATCATTTTTTATCCTCATGGTTAAACAGAGACTCCGTTATAAACCATATGTTTACTGAGAAAAAACACTTAACTCTTCGGATTCAAGACCTACCTAATCTTGATCGAAACCTTTATATCTTCAAGGGCCCCTTACATCCTTACAAATAATACAACAAAAAACGTGCCAGCTTTACAACTCCTTACTACTCCTGCCACCAGGTGTAGAGAAATTGCTCGTAATTATAGTATAGTGGGAGAGTTTGAGGATGCTTTAATCGCACATCATAGGCAAGTCGATGATCGGCAAGATACCAGTTAGGCACCACATAGTAGCCATACCAAAGGACCCTGTCAAGCGCTCGACTAGCTGAAACCAACTGCACCCTATCCTCAGCATAGATAATTTTTTCCACCAAATCGTCAACCACCGGCTCCTGTACCCCTGCTATATTTTTGGAACCTTTATTAACTGCGGCAGATGCTGTCCAGTAATCACGCTGTTCATTGCCAGGCGACTGGGACTGCCCAAAAACGGAGACCGTCATGTCAAAGTCAAAATTCTTTATTCTGTCGGTATACAGTGCTGGATCAATGGTCCGGTACGTTACATCGATACCTAGTCTTTTCAAATTCTTGACATAGGCCGCCATCACCCGTTCAAAAGATGGACTGACAAGCAGAATTTCAAAACGAAAGGGTTGATTATCGGCATTAACCAATACTCCTTCTCGGACCGACCACCCCTCTTCTTCAAGCATCTGTTTAGCCTTGCGCATATTTATCCTCAAACTTCCAGGGGGAACAGTCGTTGGCGGGGAAAGTGGCTGCGTGAAAACCTCGGATGGCAAATGATCCCGGAAGGGTTCAAGCATTTCTAGCTCCAAACCTGTCGGTATCCCCTGGGCGGCTAGCTCTGAATTGGCGAAAAATGAGCTATTGCGGGTATATTGATTAAAAAACAATGCATTATTAGACCACTCAAAGTCAAATGCAAGGCCAAGAGCCTGCCGCACCCTGGGATTGGAGAACAATTGTTTCCTGGTATTAAAAACAAATCCCTGCATACCTGCATTATTGTGGTGCGGAAAGGAAGTTTTCAACAACTCCTTGCTACTGAATCGTCTCCCGACTAAATCTCGCTGCCACTGTTTGGCAATATTGACATACATCACGTCAAATTCACCTGCTTTAAAAGCTTCAACACTGACAACCTGATCTTTAAAGTACTTCACGGTTATTGTATCAAAATTAAACATCCCTTTACGGACCGGATGATTTTTGGCCCAATAGTCGGGGTTTCTTTTATAGCTTATCGATTTACCAGGATTAATATCAGCTACTATATAAGGGCCAGACCCGATAGGAACAGCCATGCCCTCTTCTCCGCTCTTGGTCGAAAAGGGATGTTTCTGGTAAAATCGCTTATTTAGGACTGGGAGCTGACCTGCTATCATGTGCAATTCACGGTTCATCTGGGAAAAATTAAAGCGGATCACCAGCGGACTCAAAATTTCGGCATCTTCAATATCTCTGAGATATATCTGGTAAAAAGGATGCGCAGCACTGCTTTTCAACGTCTGCAAAGAAAAAAGGACATCCTGGGCAGTAATAGGTGTCCCATCTGCAAACCGCGCCTGTTCATCCAGAGTGAATGTTACTGATTTTTTATCTGGAGCCAGTGCAATATCCTTGGCAATAAGTCCGTAATTTGCAAAAGGTTCGTCCAAACTGGGAACCGTCAGGGTCTCAAACACTAAGGATGAAAGCCCTAAGGGTGCTGCGCCTCTCAATGTAAACGGATTAAGCTTGTCAAAACTGCCCAGATCATGGAGAACAAGCTTCCCTCCCTTTTTTGCATCAGGAGAGGTGTAGGCAAAACGCTCGAAGTCGGGTGGGTATTTCAAAGTACCGTCAAGGCTCTCTCCATGGGCAGCAAAACAGGAAGACAAAATTGCTCCCTGCCAGCAGCACAACAGAAAAAGATACATACAAAGCAGCCCTTGCCGGGCAATCTGGTTCAGTATTTTTTTTTGCATAGTATACTCTTCACGAGGTAAACGGGCAGCATGTAGTCCGTTGGGGAGTGTTATCAAACAGCAAAAATACAAACCTGAGCTCAGGTAATATATATACTGGATACCCTACATTCCTAAACTCAGTAAGTAAGCATAGCTTTAAATATGAAGCGACGACTTTTGGCTATCTCCGCAGTCATTATAAGCAATCACACCGCTTCTGTACAGGTGTTACCAGGAAGTTACCTCCTTCTTTTTAAGGAAAAAATTGACGAATTTTCACTCTACGTGTAATTACTGTTGCTTTATTAAATCTTGCCTCTCAAGACAAACCGGCACCTGTAACAGCTGCCTGTCTGATCAAAATATTTCCCTTTGATTCCTGGAGTAAAAAATGGGACAAACCATTACCGAAAAAATCTTTGCTGCCCATAGACGAGATACCCCTGCCCCTGGCAACATGGTGCTTGATCTTGACGTTATAATGTGCCACGAAATCACCACTCCCATAGCCATTATGGACCTAGTGGAGAAAGGTATGGATCGTGTCTGCGATCCGACCAAAATTAAGGCTGTCATTGATCACGTTACTCCTGCCAAAGACAGCAAAACTGCCACCCAAGCCAAAATCATGCGCGACTGGGCAGCTCGACACGATATAAAAGATTTTTTTGATATCGGCCAAAATGGCGTCTGCCATGCCCTCTTTCCCGAAAAAGGATTTATCCGCCCAGGGTACACCGTCATCATGGGAGATTCCCATACCTGCACCCATGGTGCGTTCGGTGCTTTTGCTGCTGGAGTCGGCACTACCGACCTGGAAGTGGGCATCCTCAAAGGAGTGTGCGCTTTCAGAGCGCCACAGTCCCTAAAGATAGAGGTGACAGGAACTCTGCAATCTGGAGTGGTTGCCAAGGATATAATTCTTCATATCATCAAGCAGCTCACAGTAAATGGCGCAACCGACATGGTCATTGAATTCTGTGGCCCGGTGATAACCGCAATGAATATGTCTTCCCGGATGACACTGTGTAACATGGCCGTAGAAGCAGGTGCCACCTCCGGTGTATGCCTCCCCGACGAGGTTACCGCCCAATATCTCTGGCCCTTCATCAAAGATGAATATGACACAATTGAAGCAGCGGTCAATGATTTTACAAAATGGCATTCCGATGCAGACGCTCTGTATGCAAAAAATCTTCATGTGGATGTAACCGATCTCCCCCCACAGGTAACTTACGGCTACAGGCCAGACAATGTTAAGGATATCGACGAGCTTTCCGGTACTAAAATTGACCAAGTCTATATCGGCAGCTGTACCAACGGACGAATTGAAGATGTCCGCGAAGCTGCAGCCATACTCAAGGGAAAAGTATTAGCTCCCGGAGTCCGTGGCATCCTGACTCCAGCCACCCCGAGTATTTACTCACAAGCCTTGGAAGAAGGGCTGATTAAGATCTTCATGGACAGTGGTTTTTGCGTCCTCAATCCCACATGCGGCGCCTGTCTGGGCATGAGCAGTGGTGTCCTTGCCGAGGGTGAGGTCTGCGCTTCAACAACCAATCGAAATTTTAACGGCAGGATGGGCAAGGGCGGTATGGTCCACCTGATGAGTCCGGCAAGTGCGGCTGCGGCAGCTGTTACCGGCGTCATCACAGATCCACGGCAATTGTCAAGCTAAACATATTTCAATGCCCTGCCAGTTGAAAGGGCATCGACAGGTAGCCATAAAAAAATAAAGGCCGTGGATTTGAGAATAGCACCCTCAAGACCACGACCCGACCATAAAAATCAAGAGGCACAATGACAATGAAACGCTTTGGCGGCCAGGCAACCTTTATCGACAGAGATGATATCAACACAGATGAGATCATTCCGGCTAAATACCTCACAGAAATCACCAAAATCGCCCTCAAGCCACACTTGCTTGAAGATCTGCACTTGGAAGGCCAGCTTTTCGATCCTCAAGCAGACGAAATCCAAAATGCCAATGTGCTGGTAACCCGCTCGAACTTTGGATGCGGATCCTCCCGTGAGCATGCTGTATGGGCGCTGGAGGTAAACGATATCAACCTGGTGATAGGTAAGAGTTTTGCCCGAATATTTCGGCAAAACATGTTCAACTGCGGGATTCTCGCTATAGAGTTACAACAGTCCGATTTGGACGTGCTCTTTGCTATGCCAGGTGAAATTACAATCAGCGTTGATCTGGAACTGGAAGCCATCACAGCGATCAGTGATGCTCCCGAAACAGAAGCACACACCAGCCCCTTTACCTTAAATGGTTTTGACAAGAAACTGGTTGCAGCAGGCGGCTGGCTCAACTTTGCCGATCAAAACTACTGATTCTGCACTTTTTCTGTTTTCAAACCACTAATCTCAGATCACCCTATATCTACCATGGACACCCTCTTTTCAGATAGAATTTCAGATGTTCCTCAATCGTTTATACGTGAGATACTCAAAGTAACCCTTGACGACTCTATTATCTCATTTGCAGGAGGGCTTCC
>JAUVLX010000093.1 GCA_030600525.1 Desulfobulbus sp.
TGGAAATATATGCGGCTATAGTATTAAATATTATATTTATTTTTTGTTGCTGTAATCATGGGCTCCTCAATTCATGTCTAGCCCACATTAAGTCGGCTATATTTCCTATCAGGTTGCGGAACCTATTAGCTCAAAACCGCGCCTGTTCTATCTTATACTCACTTCCCTAAGGAGGGTATCCATGCCACCTGAGAAGAATGTTCGAGTCTGGCGACCTTTTTTTATCCGGATAATTCTGCCATCTTTTCTGGCAATCTCTCTTTTTGCATCGGTCATATTTCTTCTTATCATTCCGTCTTTGGAACGATCAATGATGGCAGGCAAACGAGAGACAATAAAAGAACTCACCTTTGCGGCCTGGTCCATTGTCAACAAGGCTGCCAGACAGGAGCAGGAGGGGAGAATAGACCAAGAAGAAGCGCAGAAACAAGCTCTTCAGTATATTCAATTTCTCAGATATGGCGAGGAAATTAAGGATTATTTCTGGATTATGGACTTGACCCCTAAAATGCTTATGCATCCTTATCGAGCTGATCTTATTGGTCAGGAACTGCAGACATTCAGAGATCAGGAGGGAAGGCATCTTTTTACCGAATTTGTCGATATTGCAAAAAATAATGGGGACGGCTACATCCGCTACCTGTGGGAGGACAAAAAGGACCCGAGTAAAACGGTTCCTAAATTATCTTATGTCAAACTTTTCAAGCCCTGGGGTTGGATTATCAGCACCGGCATTTATCTTGAGGACGTTCGTGAGGAAATCAAAGTCCTTACCAGTCGACTCCTCATTATATCCCTTACCATAACCGGCATCATAGCGGCATTGCTCTTCTTTATAACCAGGGAGAGTATGAAAATAGAGGCCAAACGCCAGGGAAATGAACACCGATTGCGTCAGGCTGGTGAAAAGTATAAATCGCTGGTCGATGCCTCCACTGAAGGCGTCATGATGATCATAAAACAGAAGATTGCCTATGCCAATAAAATCCTGGAAGATATAAGCGGCTATACTGAACATGAAATGACGGGCATGTCCTTGACTGACTTTATCTCCTTGTTGCCTTCTGTGGAAAATCAATTCAGCAAGATAGATGATATTTTGAACCTGGAAGTGCAATCCCAATTTGAAGCGCTGTTCCACCACAAGACCGGTTCCACCTTTGACATACTTCTTTCTGTATCACCAATGGAAATAGGTGGCCAACAAGGTATTATCCTTGTCATTAAAGACATCAGCACCCAAAAACAAGTTGATGGCGAACTCGGGGCAAGCCAGAAAAAATTTGAACATTTAACAGCAAATATAAGCATTGGCGTTTTTCGTACAACCTTTGATGACAACGAAGTATTTGTAGAAGCCAATCCTGCTACAGCTCATATTTTGGGGGTCAAATCCACTGAAAAGTTGTTTGAAAAAAAAATAAAAGATCTCTTCACTAATTCCTCGCAATACCAGCTCTTTAAACAAACATTACGGTCCAAAAATACAGTCAAAAATATGGTGGTAGAGCACCGGCATTCGGACGGTAATATTGCAACACTTTCTTTAACGGCCGTGTTGGTTAAAAATGCCTCTGGCAACCTCACTTACTGTGATTGTTTTGTCGAAGATATAACAAAACGACACAAACGAGAGCAGGAAAGGGAGGGGTTGATAACCGAACTCCAGGCAAGCCTGCTCTTTCAAAACGAGCCTATCCATAGAGCATATTCGGTTGCCATACCAACCTGCACGTTATCAACGACCATCGAACTTGCCGCTCGCTTTATGACACATGCCGGTTCCAGTGCCATCTTGGTTAAACCCGATTCTGATAATGACCCTATCGGCATTGTTACTGATAACGATATCCGCGAACGGATGATTGCGGGGAGTATAAGTAGTAAAACACCAGTCTCCACCATAATGAGTGCCCCTCTTATAGGTATATCAGGTGATGCGTTAATTTTTGAAGGTATTGTTAAAATGCTTGAAAAGAATGTGGACCACCTTCTGGTTCGTGATCCACAGGGTGAATACTTTAAGGTTATCAGTGCCAAAAACCTCTTGAAAAACCAACAGTATATCCTTACCAAATTGATAAGCGATATAGACAGGGTTGAATCGCCGCTCCAGCTTACTTCACTAAGAGATCAGCTACCTCAGCTGGTCCAGCGTCTCTTTGAAAGTAGTCCTGATGTACGCAACCTGACCCGTATAATTTCTGCCGTTGCTGAAGCAGTCATGACAAAATGCCTCACCTTGGCAATAGAGGCGCTTGGTCCCCCACCATGCAAATATGCTTTTCTTGCCCTTGGTAGTGTCGGGCGAGAGGAGCAAACTCTTGTTACGGACCAGGATAATGCCATTGTCTATGAAAATAGCGATCCAGAACAGGAAGAGGCTGTGGCATCGTATTTCCAAACCATGGGGGATAAGGTATGTACCTGGTTGGATGATGCTGGTTATGCGCTCTGTAAGGGAGATATCATGGCCAAAAATCCGAAGTGGTGTCAGCCTGTCAACGTTTGGCAAGATTATTTCCAGACATGGGTATCAGCGATGGAGCCAGCTGATTTACTGGACACCAAAATATTTTTTGACTTTCGCTGGGTACACGGTGACGTGCAGCTTGTTAGCGAATTACGAACATTTCTCAATACTCTCACTGCCAAAAAACCACTCTTTTTTTATCATCTTGCCCAAAACTGCCTTCAATCCAAACCACCGTTAAATTTATTTAAAAACATTGTGGTCGAATCTAGTGGTGCACACCGCGAGATGTTCAGTATCAAAAAGGCGATGACCCCGCTAGTTGATTACACCCGTATTTATGCACTTCGACATGGGATCGCCCAAACCAACACTTTTGCCCGTTTTAATCAACTGCAGGCAAAAGGACATCTCAGCAAAAAAGAATGTCAGGAACTAACCCTTGTCTACAAATATTTACTTGAGCTACGTTTTAAACATCAAATCCTTGCACTTGGGGCAGGCAATACCCCTGACAATTACATAAATCCTAAACAGGTCACCGAAATGGAGCAGGTGTTACTCAGGGAAGCACTTTCCCAGGTTGCCGATTTCCAAACAAAAATGAGTTTTGACTTTAAACAGATTTAACAGCACGAGAATTAATTAACAATAGAGATGAGGAGTGGACATGAGGCGATATGGCGTCCTTTTTGTTATATATACACTTGTTATTCTGCTGTTTTCCGGCTGCAGTTATAACACCTTGCAACTCAAGGAAGAAGCGGTTTTCAAGGCATGGGCTGATATTGAATCCAACTTACAGCGCCGTACTGATTTAATTCCTAACTTGGTCGAAACAGTCAAAGGATACGCTAAACACGAATAAGAGACCCTGAAAGCAGTAGTTGATGCACGTACACAAGCGGCGTTTGTGCAGGTTCGCCCTGAAGATTTAGGCAATGCTTCTGCAATGCAGCAACTGCAGGCAGCCCAGGGAAATTTAACGACTGCACTTTCCAGGTTCAATGCCTTACGGTTTCGGAGTTAAAGGGACATGTCAACGACACCGCCAACCTCCTGTCTTCTGATACCAGACAACTGCTGGAAAAGCAGTTGCGACAGGTTGCTACTCAAGATTCAACTCAAATTATGGTGCTCACCATAACCTCCCTTGGCCATGAAAATCTTGAGCAGTACTCTCTCAAGGTTGCGGAAACATGGGCTATCGGACACCAGTCTTTTGATAACGGGTGTTGCTGCTGATTCTTAGTGGATTCGCCTAGAAGTCTCGATCCCAGCGGCTGGATCATCGCCGCATTGGTTGGCTTCTTTTTTATCGGTATTGTTTTTCGCAGAAAATAAAAAATTGCGGCTGCGGCAGGCGGCATCTATGGATTAGTGTTTGGGCTGGCCGCTCCTTTTATTGAAACCATTGCTATGATCCTGTTGGTGGCAGTGGTCGGCATGGTCAGCGGAGCTATTGTCAGTACAGTGATTGCCCGAAGAAGCCGCAGGCGTCGTAGCAGGGCAGGGATGATCTTTTCCGGAAACACAGGTGACAATAACAGGAACAATTTTGGTACCCGAGGTGATGGGAAAAGCGGGCGCGGTGGTGATTTTGGCGGAGGAGGAGCTTCAGGCGATTGGTAGGTACACAGGCACAGCGTTATCTTAAAAAAAAATAAATCGAGTGTTCCAGCCACTCTTCAGGATCGATCCCAAGACCGGTGATTTAATTTCTCCGGGCTGAAAGCTGTAGTCTTGTGGCTCCGTGTCTATATAATTATCCACGCTCCATTGTTCCCCTAAACCGACTTTCAGGAAGAGTTTTGGCTTGCCAATAAAACCTGTCTTTACTTTTTCAGGACAATCAATAAATCGCAACGCGCGTACTTTGTCTGCAACAACCACGGTTTTGGTGGCATTATCAAAAATTAGATGCAATTCATAGAGTGCATCCATACCACCTCTGTTCATCAGTTCACACCACTGTGGACTTGAATAGTTCCATGTGACAACAAATTTTTTCTTTTTTTCCTGCACCTGGATCGGTCCCTCAGCATTATTAACAGCAAGGAGCTTTTCTTTGAGGATTTCAAGGGCAACGGGTTCACCGTGTCCACGGAAAAACCAAACTTTCCTGATAATCATAGACAGAGCAGGTACAAGCGACCCCAAAACCAGCAATCCCCATATCCCAAAGGCAAGCAGGTGGGTTTGCTGTTCCATACCGGTCCCGATGATAACCAGTGGCGTTAAGGTCACTGCGTACCCGAGCATCAGTAAAAAAAAGGCAGTAATGGTTAAAAAATAACGTTTTATCATGTAGGGTAAAACATCATAAGACCTGCACTGAGTCTGAATGCAGTCGTAGCTTTCCGCTTTGTGAATCCATGGTCGCCTCCATCCCCATTGGTAATGCAAAATTAGCAGTTTGGTGGCCGACAGGGAAATTACCCCACACCGGAAAATCATGCTGTTGGGTCAACTCCAATACCCTCTGCCACACCTGCTCCTGCAAACGCAGGATTTCCAGACGATCAGGATTTCCTGGATCAAAGGTACCGAGAATAAGTCCTGCTAAACGATCCAAGCGCCCGCTGAATGCTAACTGGGTCAGCATCCGGTCCAGCCGGTAAAAGGTTTCTCCAGTATCTTCAAGCACAAGAAGAGCATCGTCCCAGGAACAGTCCCAAGGAGTACCGATAAGATGAACCAAGGTGGTCAGATTACCACCCAGTATTCGTCCTCTCCGGTTGCCGCCGCGTAATATCTCCATGCCCTTGGCACCAATCGAATCTTCAGCTTCACCTGTAAGCAGCGAAAAAAGCTGGTGGACACTTTGTTGATCATGCAGGGTGAGGGAGGTGACCACAGGTCCATGCACTGCTACCAGATTTGCATGGCCGATCAGAGCGCTGAGAAGAGCACTGACATCGCTAAAACCTATCAGCATCTTGGGATTGCGCTGCAGTCGATCCAGATCTATGTACTTCATCATTCTGACCGAACCGAAACCGCCGCGTATTGCCATCACCGCCTGAACGTTTTCATCATCCCACAGGGCGTGAAGACTTTTAGCGCGGGCCGCATCATCATCTGCAAGGTAGTGGCCATTGTTCTGGAATGCCCCATGCAGCTTTACCTTAAACCCCAGTTCTTTGATCAGATTTATCCCATCCTCAAATGCCCTGATGTCCTTGACCGGTCCAGCAGGACAAAATAAGCCAATGGTGTCGCCTTTCCGCAGCCTGGGCGGCAGGACAGGTTTTATATTATTTGGTATTAATGGCATAGAGATGTTTCAATCCAGACAGGGTCAACTGCGTATCAGCAATCTTCAAAGAATTGGCATAAGGCAGGATAACATTTGCCATACCACCGGTGGCTATGGTCTGTACTTTGTCCTGTTCAGGAGCAAGCTCTTTACCCAAAATATCCGTCATTCGATCTATCAAGCCGCCGAATCCATATAACATTCCGGAATGAATAGCTTTTACAGTTGAGGTCCCAATAGGATTTTCCGGAGTAACATCAATATCAAGCCGTGGTAATTTGGCTGTCCGTGAGGCAAGGGCATCCAGGGAAATACCTATTCCTGGATGAATGGTGCCACCAATATATTCATGTTTGGCATTGATGCAGTCAAAAGTGATGGCAGTACCAAAATCCACCACAATAAAGGCCGAATGAAAACGATCCCAGGCTGCTACAGCGTTGACAATACGGTCTGCACCAACTTCAGCCGGATTTTCAATTTTAATCTTTAAACCGGCCAGGTCCAATAGATGATTCACTGCCAGAGGCGGGTGCTGGAGTTCAATCAGGTAATTATTGGCAAAATTGAGCCAGCCGGTCTCCAAGGTTGGTACAACAGAAGACACAATAAAACCGGTAATCTGCTGAGGATCGATCTTCGCCATCTGAAAGAGGGCGTTGTAACGAATAGCAAGTTCATCGGCGGTTTTGTCCTGATTGGACTGTAAGCGCCAGTTGGCTATAAATTTGTCGTTGTGCACTACCCCACTGACAGTGTGGGAGTTGCCGACATCAACAGTAAAAAGCATTTTCTCTCCAGCTGTTTACTTTACCCTTGGGCAATATTTGTCTTTTTTGGCCGAGGTTGTTAATATGCCTCTGTCAAAAGGAAATTACGGACTCTTTTTCCGGTATCGTGGAAACTCTCTACCAGTTATTTGACGAGGTGTAAATAGTGTCAACATATATTCAAGTACAGACAACGGTTGCTAACGAAACAGACGCGCTTGCAATCGCCAGGCAAGTGATTGAGAAACGGCTGGCTGGTTGTGTACAGATAAGCCAGTGCACCTCCCTTTATCGGTGGCAAAACGAAGTGAACCACGATATAGAATATCTCTGCACAATGAAATCGCACAGCAATCTTTTTAACCGCTTGCAAGAAGTTGTTAAGCAGATCCATCCCTATGACGAACCTGAAATCATAGCTACTCCCATTGTACAGGGATCAACAACCTATTTAGAATGGCTTGCCGGTGAGTTGCAAGATATTGATACTCTATAGAAGAATTTTGTTACTTCAAAATGTATAAAGCTATTGGGCACAACTATGAATAACAGCACCGCATCAAACAGACGAAAACGCCGTCGCAAAGAATTTAAATGCCATTGCTGCAAGCAGGAACAGCCATTTTGTTGGAATTGCACCTGTGGTTTCCAGATCTGCCCCGAATGCTTTGCCGAAAACAAGTGGGGCATCAGCAACGGGCCCACCTGGATCTGCCCGGACTGTGAGCGGGTGCACATGATGGAGTAACCGCTCAATTTAACCAAACGGCCAAGGGCAAAAACGTATTCCAATAACAAGATTAAGAACTAACGACCACCGGAAATAAGCTGCCTATGTCAAACCATCAGTACGACGAATCAAAAATTAAAACCCTCAGCTCCCTGGAACATATCAGAAAACGACCAGGCATGTATATCGGACGGCTGGGTGATGGCAGTCATCCAAGTGACGGCATCTATATCCTTCTTAAAGAGGTGGTGGATAATGCCGTTGATGAGTTCATCATGGGATATGGAAAAAACGTCGACATAACCATTGAGGAATCAGGATACTGCCGGATACGTGACTACGGTCGCGGCATTCCCCTGGGTAAGGTGGTGGAATGTGTTTCTGTTATCAATACCGGAGCAAAATACAATACCGATGTTTTCAAGTTCTCGGTAGGTCTCAATGGTGTAGGGACAAAGGCTGTAAACGCACTTTCAAACGTTTTTTCGGTATGTGCCTTCCGCGATGGCAAATATAAAAAGGCGATTTTTGATCATGGCAACCTCAAAGAGGAGGAAGAAGGGGAGACCAAAGAAAAAAATGGTACCCTTATCGAGTTTTTGCCTGATCCCAATCTGTTTCCTGAATACAGCTTTGACTATGAGTATGTTGACCAACGTCTGTGGCGCTACGCTTATCTTAATGCCGGCCTGAGACTTCACTTTAACGAAACAGAATATTTTTCAAAAAGAGGTCTACAAGACTTATTGGAAAAGGAAGTCAACGATAACAGAATATATGAACCCGGGTACTTCAGTGACAATGCCCTGGAATTTGCATTCACCCACACCGATGATTATGGCGAGCTCTATTTCTCGTTTGTAAACGGCACCTATACTAGTGAAGGAGGTACCCATCTTTCCGCCTTTCGTGAGGGGGTTTTAAAAGGCGTTAATGAGTTCAGTGACAAAAAATACACTGGCCAGGATGTTCGCGACGGCCTTGTTGCGGTACTGGCTATTAAGGTCCAGGAACCGGTTTTTGAATCCCAGACTAAAAATAAACTCGGCAACACCGACATTCGCTCCAGCATTGTCAACGCAACCAAGGATGCAGTCGCCAATTTTCTGTACATGAATCCCGAATCAGCAGAGATGCTGCTCGATAAGGTACAGCGAAACGAAAGGGTTCGCAAAGAACTGCAGTCTGTAAGAAAAGATGCCAAGGCCAAGGCCAGAAAGATTGCCCTCAAAATTCCACAGTTAAAAGACTGTAAGTATCACCCTGCAAGAGGAAAACCATCAAAACAGGGCAGGGAAAACATGCTCTTTATCACAGAGGGCCAGTCAGCGGCAGGATCTATTGTTAGCTCGCGGGACCCTATGGTCCAGGCTGTTTTCTCCATCAAGGGCAAGCCGATGAATGTCTATGGTCAACGGCTCGATGTATTGTATAAAAATGATGAAATGTACTCCCTGATGCGGGCACTTGACATAGAGGAATCCATATCCAGCCTTCGATTTGACAAAGTTATATTTGCAACTGATGCCGATGTTGACGGCCTCCATATCCGCAACCTACTGCTCACGTTTTTCCTCCATTATTTTGAACCGTTGATCAAGCTCGGTCATGTGTATATTTTAGAAACACCAATATTCAGGGCGCGTAATAAACAAAAAACCTATTACTGTTATACTGACAAAGAAATGGATGAGGCAATTCTCTCGCTGAAGGCAAAAGGCAAGGGAGACAAAAGCATTGAGGTAACACGATTTAAAGGACTTGGCGAAATTTCTCCTCCGGAATTCAAGCAGTTTATTGGCGCTGATATGCGTATTAAACAGGTCAGAATGGATTCGATTAGCGAAGTGGGCAAAGTACTCAAATTTTACATGGGCAAAAATACTCCTGAACGCCGTCAGTATATTATGGACCATCTTACATTGGAGCCGGCATGACCGAACCAGCGGAACAACAGCCCGGTAAGCTGCACAGACTATTTGACGCTAATTTTTTAGAATACACGTCCTACGTTATTAGGGAACGTGCCATTCCCGATGTCGATGACGGTCTTAAGCCTGTCCAGCGACGAATTTTGCAGACACTGCACAACATGGATGACGGCCGCTACCACAAGGTAGCAAATGTGGTTGGCGAAACCATGAAGCTCCATCCCCATGGGGATCAATCTATTTTTGCAGCCTTGGTGAATTTGGCAAATAAAGATTTTCTCATCGATCGTCAGGGAAATTTCGGTAATATTTTTACCGGTGATCAGGCGTCAGCGCCCAGGTATATCGAATGCCGCCTTTCCCCGCTTGCCAGAGCAACCCTGTTTAACAAGGATCTAACCGAATTTATTGACTCGTACGATGGTCGGATGCAGGAGCCGGTGAGGCTGCCTGTAAAAATCCCATTGCTCCTACTGCTAGGGGCTGAGGGGATTGCTGTTGGTATGGCCACCAAGATTATGCCTCACAATTTTAACGAACTGCTCAAGGCGCAGATAGATTATCTGCAGGGCAGGGGATTTACTCTCTATCCAGACTTTCCCAGAGGCGGTATTATTGATGTCAGCGATTATGATCATGGCAACGGCAAAATACGTTGCCGGGCCCGGATAGAACAGCCTGACAGTAAAACCATCCATATCACGGAACTTCCCTATAATGTCACCACTCAGACGTTGATTGAGTCCATTGAACGGGCAGCCAAAAGCGAAAAGCTGAAGATTGCCTCTGTCAACGACTATACGGCTGAAAAAGTCGAGGTTGAGATAAAACTGCCCCGTACTATTCATGCAGAAGAAACCATTGACGCACTCTATGCCTTTACCGACTGTGAAGTAAGCGTATCACCCAACCTTATTGCCATTGAAGACAATATGCCCAAGGTTGTGGAAGTTGAGGATGCCTTGCGCAGAAATACAGATAAGTTGGTTGCCAATCTGCAAAAGGAACTGGAAATAGAACGAGATCGCTTGTTGGTAAAATGGCATGCACGCAAGCTGGACCAGATTTTTATTGAGGAACGGATCTATAAACAGATCGAAGAACAGACCAATTACAAAGCCGTCATCAGCGTAGTACGTAAAAGCCTTCTCCCTTTTGCAAAAGAACTGCAGCGTAAGGTCAACACTGATGATATCGAGCGCCTGATGGAGATAAAAATTCGCCGTATTTCCAGGTACGATATCAACCGTCAGGAAAAAGAACTCAAAGAAATCGAAAATAATATCACGCACATCAAAAACGATCTCAAGGATATGGTCGGCTTTACCATCAACTTTATCCAGAAACTGCTCGACAAATACGGCCCCGATTATCCGCGAAAAAGCCAGTTAGGCACCCTGGGTGAGGTTGATGCAAGAGCAGCAGCACTCTCCAACCTCAACTTGGTATACCAGAAGGAAAGCGGTTTTCTTGGCTGTAAACTGAAAGTTGAAAATTCACGTAAAGACAGCGAACTGAGCTGCTCTGAATATGACCGTATCCTGCTTATCTTCAAAAACGGGATGTATAAGGTTGTAAGCGTACAGGAAAAACTTTTTATCGGCAGCGACCTTTCCTGGATGGGACTGGCTGTGCCGGAGCAAACCTTTAATCTTATCTATCGCAATGGTCTGGAAAATCTGACCTACATAAAAAGGTTTACCACACCCAAGTTTATTCTCAATCGTGAGTATCATCTTTTTGAGGACCATAAACGTTCTGCGATCCTCTTTTTGATGACCGGTGAACAAGAAATTCGTGCCAAGGTCAGTCTGGTTCTTTCTTCCCGCGCCAGATACAACAGCTTG
>JAUVLX010000056.1 GCA_030600525.1 Desulfobulbus sp.
CATATAATTGATATTCCGAGGATTATTTTTTTAGCATAACGAAGAGATTGGGCGAAAATCCTAGTAAATCAACAGACTCATATAATGAGTGGTAAAATGCTTGCATTGAGATGCTTCCAGATAAGGCCCGCATGGTCTGCGATTTCAGCAAATTCACCTTATTCCTGTGAACTTTTCCGCCGTATATGGAAACAATGGGAGATTGCATATTTGATTAAGATACAGTTGCGGGGTGTGTCAGACCTAACCTATGCTTTCACACCTTATGTTAACTACTTGGCGCCTGTTTCCGGCAGCCCTCTGGTTTGTGGCACCAGAGGAAAACTGAAAATGGGTACTCCGGTCAGCAGCCCGCTCAACAGTCAGAGTGCAGACACCAAACTCTCGGTCAACATAACCTTCCAACAGCAATGGTCCTTTGCTATGCAGCAAATGGCAGAACCGGTTATAGACCTTTGGAAAAAAGGTACATTCCACCTGGCCGGTTTCATCTTCAAAACTTAAAAATTCCATGGGATCTCCCTTTTTGGTGCCAACCACCTTACCAGCGATCATCCACCCCAGGAAACGGAGACGACGCTTTTGGGTTTGGCTTGATGCCCCATACCGCCCGATATCCTGCGCATACACAGCCTGCTGCTGACGGCGATACCGATCAAACAGGATAATAGGGTGACAGCCGCACAAAAACCCAAGCACCCGGTACTCGTTGCGCAACCGCTCAAGGGGATCCCCCTTGGGCAGATCAGGCGGTTTTACCGATGGTGTAAAGAGTGACATTACCCGCGTTTTTCTGTTTTTCTGCCACTTGGCAAGCAACCAACAAAGCGCTGCCCGGTTTTGCTCGCCTTGATGGGACTCAAGTGCATCCAAGGCACCACAGTGGATAAGACCGAGAGCTTCATCGCCTGCCGGATTGACTCGGGAAAAAAAATCCATTACCGAGGTAAACTGATGATCGGCACGCCTTGCCACCAGTACGTTGAGTGTCTTATTCGTAAGCCCCTGTACGGCCATTAGCCCTACCTGTAAGTGTTTCTTCCTGCCTGTCCAATGAATATCGCTTGTGTTGACATTCGGTGGCACTACCGTCAACCCCATGCGCCGGGCCTCGGAGACGTAAGCAAAGGTCGAATAAAATCCGCCCTGATTAGAAATAACAGCAGCCATGAATTCGGCTGGATGATGGACTTTGAGATATGCTGCCTGAAAGGATACCTTGGCATAGCTTGCTGAATGGGGTTTACAAAAAGAGTACCCGTCAAAGCTCATCATCATCTCCCAGATGCGGGTTGCCGTAGCTTCGGCAACATTGCGCTCTGTGGCCTTGGCAAAAAAACGGACTTTAAAGTCTGCCAGCGTTTTCTGCTTGTCCTTTTTAGACATGATCTTGCGCAAACGATCGGCGTCGCTGTCGCTAAATCCAAACTGCACTGCTACTCTGGAAACATCTTCCTGGTAGACCATGATCCCGTAGCTATCATCAAGCACATTACCCACCAAAGGGTGGAGTGGTTTCCATGAACCACCATGAAGACGACGCAGGTATTCACGAATAAACTCATTGGCTGCAGGACGAATGATAGAAGAGTGGATCACAAGATGCTCAAAATCGCCAATTTTTGCTTTTTTCTGAAGCAGGCGAGTAGCAGGACTTTCAATATAGAAGCAGCCCATGGTTTGTCCCTGGGCAATACTTTTCTGGGTTAATGGATCATCTTCAGGTTGCCAGCCAGCCTCGTCAAAGGAATCATGGTTGGTACGGATAGTCTCAATGGTATCCCTGATCACTCCCAGGCTACGATTACCGAGCAAATCTATTTTGACCAGTCCGGCTGTTTCAGCACCATCTTTGTCCCATTGGATGATCGGTACCCCTTTAGGCGCATACTGCACCGGCACATATTCGGAAATCGGCTCTGGGGTAATGATGACTCCGCCAGGATGGACGGAAAGGTGTCGTGGAGTGCCGCTGATCTTTTCCGCCATTGCAAGGATACGGGGCCAAGGGCCGGAAAAATGTACGTCCCGCAGCTGGGGCAACTTTTCCAGATACGGGAGGAAACCGTTTTGCAGATGATGGGCACTCCACATCCATGGTAATTTTTTGGTAACTCTGGAAATTTCCCCTCCAGGCAGGCCAAAAACCTTGGCAGTTTCGCGGATAGCCATGCGCGGCTGGAGCATGACATGGTTGGAAACCATGGCTGCATGAACGCCAAATTCACCGAGCACACGTTGCAGAATACTGTCCCGCTCATCCCAGGAAAAATCAACGTCAATATCAGGTGGATCGCTCCGTCCTGGATTAAGGAATCTTGCAAAATAAAGGTTGTGCTTTACCGGACAAACATTGGTGATAAACAGACAGTAGGCAACCAGTGAGGCAGCACCTGACCCCCGGCCACAGGTCCTGGCAACCGGGCCGACGATATCCTTGACGACCAGAAAATAGGAAGAAAAATTCATATCGCCAATCACCTGCAGCTCATGCTGCAGACGGGAGACAACCAGCTCTGGCAGGGGCGACCCATAACGTTTCATCGCCCCTTCATGCGCTACCTGGTGTAACCGTGTATCAGCATCCCCATGGCTGCACGGCGGCAAGACGAGCTGGGTCGAAGGCCTGCTAAAAATGCATTTTTCGCTTATAAGCCGTAGGTTCTCTACGGTCTCCGGCCATAAGCTAAAGCGGTGGGCCAATACAGCAGGAGAGGGTAGGTACTTATCTGTGCCAACAGTATCCTGGGGTGATAATCTACTGATAGAGGTATTATTATGAATGGCCCTGAGCAGTTGATGCAGTCCATAGTCTTCCGGGGCTAAAAAAAAAGCGTCAACGACCGCAACTGCAGGGATGTCCAGCTGCATGGCTGCCTTGCGCAAAACGCGGTTCTGCTGATCTGGCTTGTTTACAATGGCTACCGCCGTATCTGCCCCCAATGCGTGACAATGGTGGAGAAGGGAGAGAGATGTCGGCAAAATCACCAATCCCTTATGATACTCTTCCAGCGCCTGTTCCGGTTGAAAGGATTGCCTGCTATGGTAATTGGTAAGCAGGCGGCAAAGGTTTCGAAACCCCTCCTGATTTTTCGCCAGACAAAAAAAACGAACATGCCCGGTACGTATCTCGGCCCCGATAATCGGCTGGAGTCCGTGTTCCTGACAGGCACGTACATATGTCCAGAGCCCATACAGATTATTACTATCGGTTACAGCTATTGTCCTGTACCCGAGTTGCCGTGCCTGACGGCACAGGTCGTCCATGGAGGCCGTGCCCTCCATCATGGAATAATGAGAATGGACTCCAAGGGCAACAGATGGGAGCAACATAGAACTGTTCTTACAGAATGGTATGAGATGTGGACTGCTGACCAAGCTGGATACCGCGCTTGACAACACCTGCCCCATAACGTTGACAAATCACATCACATGCGCTGCTTATCTTCTTGTTTTTTTCTTTTTTCTGACTGACAGGCTCAAAGAGGGAAAGTTGCTGTGCTGGTCTGCAATACCGACTGCTAAGTAGAGTTACCTGTCGCAGCCGTACCCGCCTGTGCCATGCCCGATACAATGCGGTCTGGGCAAGTTGTTCCAGAGAAGAATCATCTGCTGCTGGGCATTTTGTTACAGCTTGACGAATAACCTCCACCCCATCGGTATACAACAGCTGCACTCCAATCCTGCAGCATGCAAGCTGCCGACTACGCAAATTGTATCCTGCCTGGGATACCAAAGTTGCCAGTGCGGCGCGGACAGTGGCAACGTGATTGGTATCTGGGGAAAACGTGTGGGCAAAACTTCCACCTGTATTATGAGCAGTCGGCGGCTGAACTGGTTCCTGGTCGATACCGCGGACAGTCTGATACACCGCCCTGGCCCGACTGCCGCAAATAATACTTAATTCCTCTACACTCAGGGCTGCTACCTGATGCGCCTTGCTGATATGAACCCCTCGTAACCGGTACAGGTCTGCCGGGACGATACCGGGAAGCAAACCAACAGGCAAGGGAGCAAGAACGGATTCCTCTTCTCCGGCGGCAACAATATATTCCCCCACCGGCTTGACCAGACGGCTCGCCACCTTTGCGGTCAGTTTATTGGGAGCTACAGACCATATAGGATCAAGCCCCAGGTCCTTGAGCAGAATCTTACGCAGGCGCCAGCCAATATCAGGTGCCGGACCAAAAAGACGATGGGTACCGGTAACATCAAGATACAGATGGCCGTTGCCGTTGGAGCATTCGACCAGAGGGGTAAAATGCCTGGCCCGATTGAAACATTCTAACAGCATTTTCCGGTACTGTTCCTGCTGCGGAGGAAGCACAACCGCTCCTCGGCATCGATTTCTGGCCATACTGAGGAGCATCCCTTTGCGTACTCCATCCTGATAAGCCTCTTCGCTCATATCATAGACAATCGACCGCGAGGCCTGTGGTGCAATAATAAGCGGCCTGCTACGCAATGAGCTGTCAATCTGACGCTCCACCGCAACACTGAAATCAGCAATATTCAGATGAATGACTTTTCTTTCCATTTTTCAAAAGTACAGGAATGTAAAGTTAATGTAAAGCTAAACTGTACAGTCCGAAAAGGACCAAAATGAGAAGAATCAGTGGAGCAGGTTGCCTAACTGCCAAGCAGTATACATGGCCTGGCCAGCTACATGATTATTGCAAAGAATTACTCCCTGAGCTGAGGCTTTATGTAGAAGAGAGATAACGCGTCCCGCTTGAGACTATCCAACTCTTGAGTGGTATAATAGTAATTAAACTGCTGCTGCACATTACCGGAATACCATCCCTCTGCATTAAGGACATAGAGACGAATATAAAAATGATCCGGGTTGGTACTGATCTCAAGACAGGGAAAAAGAGTGGGAAGGGGAGAGGCGTCTACAGTAACAAGGATAATTTTTCGTTGTTACAACCCCTGAAACACACAGTCATGAGCCCAGGACCGATGACGAAACTCAACAGCAAGGGGCAAAGAGTGTAGCGGATCAAACAGTGTAGCCAGATAAAGGCGGTTTGCGCGGGTACTGGCAAAAGAGGGCGGTGTACGGCTCACCATACGCTTCAGAGGTTTTACTCTGGCCACCTGGTACCAGGTATCATTGAGCTCTACTATTGGGAAAATTGCGCTGTACCAGGTCAACATGTGGGCAAATTTGCTACCTGCGGGATAAACGCCAACCTCGATCCATTTGGGATAGGAAAAACCACAGATACCGATACTAACAGCCTGTCATGCCATTATAATCCGGCTATCTGTTCGGGGCCACGGTGAATACCTACCAAGAGCCCCTGAATAAGGACAGTGCCCAATCCGTAACGCATCGGCTTGTACTTGTCATTTTCAGGCACCAGCTCGATATGGTCCCCTCTATAAAAAAAACGTTTGACCGTCGCTTCTTCGTTGCCAATCAGAGCAACAACGATTTCCCCGTTTTCAGCAAACTGCCTCGGCTCACAGATTGCCAGATCACCATCAAGAATCCCAACTTTTTCCATGGAATCACCCTGCACATGGAGAGCAAACAGGTTATCGCCACGATAAATAGTTCTATCAACACATATATGCCCAGCCCATTCCTGCTGGGCGTACAGTGGCATACCAGCAGCAACCCTGCCGATGATCGGTATCGATCGACTCTGGGAGTGGTCATCCTCTGCAGCCCCTCTCACTAGGGTTAAAGACCTGCTGTAGCGTCCCTCCCGCTTAATCCAGCCTTTCTCTTGGAGGGTCTGCAACATGCTGGCCACAGCGGTATGGCTGACTTGCAGATCACTGGCTGCTTGTCGAAGGCTCGGGGTATGACCGGACTGATCAAGCTGTTGTTGCAGATAATCCAGAAATTGCCGCTGCTTTGGGGTAAGGGAACGTTGTTGGGACATAGGTTGTTATCCTCATGCGCAATAGATGTCTTTTTAAATGTACTATTACATTTAAAAAATGCAAGCAGGAAAACCCAAAAGTGCTGCCTAGGACAGACAAGAAGGGGAAAGATTACTGGCAAAAAACGAAAAATAAAAAAGGCCACTTGAAGAACATTTCCTTCAAGTGGCCTGAGATTGTTAACCTAAAAGCTACTTATTGATCGATGCGTTTACGCAATTTTTGAGCGATCCGCTCCCCACGATAGGAAACGATGGTGATAGGGGAGCGACGAAACAGTTTTTCCGCTACCGATCCGGTAAAGGCATGCATCAATTCTGATTTGGCCTTTACCCCCATAACAATCATATCTGCATTTTCCTTTACGGCAACTTTCAACAATACCGCAGCAGGCCGTCCAACCTTAAAAACAAAGCGAACCCGCTCTTCATCCACATCGATGCCCTCCAGCATCTCTTCGAGAGCCTCAATCCGCTGTTTCTCGACTCCTTGAATATAATGTTCTTCGTCCACCTCATATCCAAAAGAGGTGATGGTCTGGACAGCTTCCAAATCCCTTTCATTAATGACATTAATCAAAATAAGTTCTGCATCAAGTACCTTTGCCAATCCTGCAGCATAGTCAAGAATGCCTTTCGAAAAATCCGAGAATGCCAGTGGAACAAGTATTTTTTTTATTTCAGCCATAAGAGTTTGCTCCAATGTTGAAAAAAAGTTTTAGAGTACAGGTCGCCTCTGTTGTGCCGCTGCAGCAACCAGGGCTTCATCATGCGAAACCCGCGGACGCTGCATCAGGTACAACAATCCATATATCACCAATCCTAACAAGTACGTCCAGTACCGTTGATCATGTGGCATCCCTAACCATTCAGCAATTTGGTCGGGACGCATGAGGATAAAGGTCACACAAAGAAAGAGAGGGATCTCCCAATACCTGTTCTTGGCAATAAACCAACCTTGCGTTGCCGAAGCAAAAGCGAAGTTACCAACACAGGTCATGACAAAAATCAAAATCCCTTGACTCCATGAAAATACATTATGCAGGATCAGATCAGTGTTAAAAATAAACATGAAGGGAAGAATGGCAGTCCTAATGTCATACATAAACCCTTGTATCCCCGTCTGGATTGGGGGTGATTTTGCAATGGCAGCCGCAGCATAGGCGGCCAATCCAACCGGTGGGGTGTCGTCTGCAAGGATACCGAAATAAAAACAGAAGAGATGAGCAGCCATCAGGGGGACAACAAAGCCCTGCATGCCGCCAACATTGACGATTGCAGGTGCGGTGAGTGACGCCATGACGATGTAGGTCGCAGTGGTGGGCAGTCCCATACCGATAATCAAACTGGCAAGGGCTGTAATACAAAGCATCAGCACCACATTACCCATGGAAAGGACATCAATGATTTCTGTAATCAGATTACCAAGGCCAAGGGCCACAACACCGACAATAATACCAGCAGCCGCTGTGGCAAGGGCAACTGCAACCATGTTCCGTGCTCCTGAAGCAAGTGCTTCAAGAATATTGATTATTGATTGCTTAAATGCAGGAAGAATAGGCGTTTTATCCTTGTAGGCTATAAATGGTTCCTGGATCAGCATAATAACAAGCATAATCATGATAGCATTAAAAGCCGCAAGCTCTGGAGAATGCCTGACAACGATCAATTCATAAAGCAGCATCGCAAGCGGAATAAGATAATGAACACCGCTGATCAGTGTTTTAAAGAAGGGGGGAAGTTCACTTTTAGGCATTCCGCGAATACCCAGTTTTGATGCCTCAATATGAGATATAAAAAAGAGTGCTGCATAGGAGGCAAAAGCAGGAATGGCAGCAGCTTTGACAACTTCGATATACGGCACATTCACGTACTCGGCGATGATAAATGCAGCTGCCCCCATGATAGGTGGGGCCAACTGACCGTCGGTAGAGGCTGCCACCTCTATCGCAGCGGCCTTTGTAGCAGGATAGCCGACCTTTTTCATCATCGGGATAGTAAAGGTCCCGGTGGTAACAATATTAGCAATGGATGAACCTGACACTAAACCGGTTAAACCAGAGCCCATAATTGCAGCTTTGGCAGGACCACCTTTAAACCGACCGAGCAGACTGAGGGCAAGCTGGATAAAATAATGTCCGGCGCCAGCCTTATCAAGCATTGCACCGAACAAGACAAACAGAAAAACAATGGTGGCCGACACATCAAGTGGTATGCCATATATCCCTTCAGTGGACATGGTCATTTGACCGACAAAACGGTCCAAAGATGTCCCCTTGAAAGCGATCAAATCGGGCATGTAGGGGCCAAGAAAAGAGTAGATAATGAAACAGGTGGCAATAACCGGCAGGGCAGGGCCAATAGTCCGCCTTGCCGCCTCCAATAAAACTCCTACCAAAGAGAGACCGATGACAATGTCCATGGTAGACGGCGTACCGTAACGAGTCACCAGTTGTTCATAATGAATCATCAAGTAAAGTGCACAATAGGCTGCGAAAAGGGCTAGCGCCATATCCAGTAGTGGAATTTTTTTGTGCTCGGCAAAATATTTCAGCCCGAAATAGGGTTTTTTCAGGAGAGGGTAATTGAGAAAAACCAACGTAATGGCAAAGCCAAGGTGAATTGCGCGAATATAGGTGGAGTCAATTAATAACCATTTTGGAAGAGAAAGCTGAAACAGACTCCAAGCTATGGCTATGGTTGGTATGAGGTATTTTTGCCACCCATCGGGCTTGCGGCCTATACCTTCTTCTTCGTCAGCCAATCGTCGGGCTTCTTCAAACCCATCTTCAACTTTTTCGATACGAATTTTGCTCATCAACTACCTCCTGTTGGAAGGACGTATAACAGTAAAAAATTGAGATCATTTCCTGCCGGATATCAGGAACGAGTCAACCCGGAAGAGAGCAACCGGATGATCCGGGCTAATGCGGGCAAACAGGGGGAATGGAAACTAGTGTCCTGTCATGTTTCAAATGTTGTAATAGAGCGCCGGGATTCTGGCTTCCTACAAGGCACGCATGAAGGAGCGTAGCCGCGCTACGTGACTGAATAAGCAACGAAGTTAGGGAGCCAGAATAACAAGTTCTGGACGACAGGTGAAGCATGACAGGACACTAGTTTTTCCAGAACTGGACCAGCTGGATCCAGCCGGAAAAAACCGGACAACAGCTTATTGCTGTTGTCCGGAATACAACAATCAGGCTTGATTTTTATTTCATCAAACCTGCTTCTTTGTAATATTTAATGGCACCAGGATGGAGAGGGGCAGAAAGTCCTTCAAGCATCGCTTCCTTAGTCAGGGTGGAGTACGCGGGATGCAATTTTTTGAATTCTTCAAAATTATCAAAAACTTCTTTAGTAATTGCATACACAATATCATCAGATACTTTAGCAGAGGTAACCAAGGTGGCCTTTACACCAAAAGTTGGAACATCTGCATCATTCTGGGCACCGGGATACATGGCGATTGGAACAACAGACTTGGCATAATAAGGGTATTTCTTGAGCAAATCATCAATGCCGGTAATAGAAACAAAACGTACCTTTCGTGCACCAGAGGTAGCCTCTTTAAATGCTCCACTTGGATGACCTACAGTATAAAAGAAGGCATCAATACGTCCGTCTTGCAATATTCCAGGGGCCTCAGAAGCTTTAATACCTTCGGCTTTGATGTCTTTTTCAGGATCAATCCCGACAGCCGTGAATGCATCAATGGCATTCTGACGTTGACCGGAACCAGGATTACCTAAATTAACTCGTTTCCCTTTGAGGTCTCTAATATCGACTGCTCCAGTATCAACTGCCGCAGCAAGGGTGACGGATTCAGGGTGAATGGAAAAAACAGCGCGTAAATCTTTTTGGGGACCTTTGTCTTTCCACTCAGCAAGTCCTTCCATAGCCTGATACTGACGATCAGACTGAACAACACCGAATTCAAGATCGCCATTCATAACGGCATTAACATTGAACACAGAACCGCCTGTAGATTCAACCGTTGCCCGGAGACCGTATTCTTTTTTCTTTTTGTTGACCATTTTGGCAATAGCGCCACCTGTGGGGTAGTAAACGCCTGTTATGCCGCCGGTACCGATGGTGACAAACTGGGTTTTTGCTTGGGCTAAAGTAACAGTCATAAATACACCAGCTGCTACAGCAATTGATAGAAACAGTCCTCTTTTCATTCATCCCTCCATTGAGTTAATCGTGGTAGATACCGTCTAACTATGTTGCAAACAACTATTTTTATATAGAATTCTCAGTTGGTTTACAAGCTATTCTTCTAAATATCTGACTTTTTGCAACCCCGCGAAAAAAGGAGGAGAACTTCTTGATTTTTTTGAACAGAACCAGTATTCCGGAAGATAGAAACAGGTGATTCTTAGCTTGAGAGCACATCACCTTTACGATTCATTCTTTCCTCATTTACTTTCAACTGAATAACATGAAAGAAAAAGTAGAAAAACAACTCGTTACAGAGAATACAAGCGCAAAAAAAGAGCTGCCTAAAAAAAAGAAATATTATGACATTGCCTTTTACCATGACTGGTGTAAGGCATGTGGCATTTGTATTGCGTTTTGCCCAAAAAAAATTATCACTGCAGACAAGACAGGTAAACCGATTATTGAAGAACCTGATAAATGTATCGGTTGCCGGTTCTGCGAGATACACTGCCCTGATTTTGCAATCACAGTCTCTGGTCGACGCCTCAAAAGGAGGAAAGACGATGTTTAACCAAGAAAACAAACGACTCTTGCTCCAGGGTAATGAGGCTATCGCCTACGGTGCCCTTGCAGCTGGCTGTCGTTTTTTTGCTGGATACCCTATTACTCCGGCAACTGAAATCTCTGAAATGCTTGCAGCCAAGCTACCCCAAGTTGGGGGTACATTTATACAGATGGAAGATGAAATCGCAAGTATGGGAGCCATCATAGGCGCCTCGCTTGCAGGAGAAAAGACCATGACAGCTACCTCTGGTCCCGGTTTTTCTCTTATACAGGAAAACCTCGGCTATGCCTGTATCGCAGAGGTTCCTTGCGTGGTTGTTAATGTTATGCGTGGCGGTCCTTCAACCGGGCTTCCAACCTGTCCCTCCCAAGGGGATGTACAGATGGCCCGATGGGGTACCCATGGCGATCACCCCATTATTGTCATGGCTGTTTCCTCTGTAAGTGACTGTTTTTCCATTACCATCAAGGCTTTTAATCTTTCCGAACAATATCGGGTACCGGTAGTGCTGCTTTCCGATGAAGTAGTTGCCCACACAAGGGAGTGTGTCCAACTACCTGACCAGAAAACTATCAGGGTTGTGGATCGTATCCGGCCAAGCGTTCCTCCTGACTGGTACAAACCTTACGAAGGCGATAACAGGGGTGTTCCCCACATGGCTGCTTTTGGTGATGGATACCGCCACCATGTGACTGGCCTGGTTCATGATGAGTATGGTTTCCCGACCCAAAAGCCCAACGAAGTCCAGCAGTTTCAAAATCGACTTACCAAGAAAATTACTCGCGGTTTTTCTGAAATAATGATTACCAAGGGTTTCATGCTGGAAGATGCTGAAATTGCGGTTATTGCCTATGGTTCTGTTGCAAGATCAGCACTTAAGGCCGTTGAAGATGCCCGTAAACAAGGTGTCAAAGTTGGCCTTTTGCAGCTTATAACCCTCTTCCCGTTTCCCCGAAGTCATGTCACCCCACTCCTGGAACAGTGCCGTGCCGTCTTGGTACCGGAGATGAACATGGGGCAAATCAGCCGTGAGGTGCAGCGCGTAAATCAAAACAAATGTGTTGTTGCCAAACATAACCGGATCGATGGACAATTCATCACTCCCAATGAAATTTACGCACAGCTGATCAAGCTTTAAGGAGACCTTACTATGGCAGTTACTGCACAGGCGATACGACACGAGTACCTACGCCACAATAAAAAATTTCCCCATGTCTGGTGTCCTGGTTGCGGGAATGGTATTGTCATGGCTGCATTACTCAGAGCCATATACAGAATGGAGATCAGCAAGGACGATGTCGTTCTCGCCTCTGGTATTGGCTGTTCCGGACGCATGCCAACCTATCTGGATTTCAATACGCTTCATACTACCCACGGCAGGGCTCTGACCTTTGCCACCGGTGTAAAGCTGGCTAATCCGGCGCTGAATGTGGTCGCCATTATGGGTGACGGTGATGCTACCGCAATTGGCGGCAATCACTTTATCCACGCGGCCCGCCGTAACCTCAACCTGACCGCCATAATCATCAATAATTCCATTTATGGCATGACAGGTGGTCAATATTCTCCAACAACACCCTTTGGGTCAACGTCGACGACCTCTGTATATGGTCATATTGAGCACGATTTTTCCATCGCTGAGCTCGCGGTAACTGCCGGCGCTTCATTTGTTGCCAGGGCAACGGTCTTTCACGGTGAACTGATGGACCGGCTCATTGAGCAGGCCATGAAAAAAAGAGGCTTTGCTGTTGTTGAGGTTATCTCCAACTGCCATGTCCAATATGGACGACGCAATAAACTAGGCGGAGCCGTTGACATGCTCACCAGTTTCAAGGAAAACTCAATTACAGTAGCCAAGGCTGAAAAACTTTCTCCAGAAGAACTTGAAGGCAAGACAACCATTGGAGTTCTGACTGACCGAGAAATGCCGATTTCAACCGAAGAGTACAAAAAAGTCCGTGAGCGGGCCAGCAAAACAAAGGGTAAAATATGAATGCAGTCAAACCTATAACAGATAGATATGAGTTGCGTTTCAGCGGTTCCGGCGGCCAGGGCCTTATCACTGCGGCGGTAGTCTTTTCTGAGGCAGTGGGCGTTTACGATGGCAAATACGTTTGCCAGACCCAAAGTTATGGTCCAGAAGCGCGGGGAGGGAAATCAAAGGCGGAAGTTGTTGTCAGTGACACACCCATTGATTACCCGAAATCGTTGAATCTTGATTTTCTTTTGGCCATGAACCAAGCCGCATGCGACGCATATTTTTACGATCTTAATGCTGATGGCTTGCTTCTCGTTGACTCAACCCTTGTTGAACAGTACCCTACCAGTAGGGTCATAGCGATCCCGTTTACCGACATTGCAAAAAACGAACTCGGCAAAGAGGTGGTAGCCAACATGGTCGCTCTGGGAGCAGTCGGTCAACTCTGCCAAAAAGTCAATTTGAAAAACCTTGAAAAAGCACTGTTGCAAAGGGTGCCGAAAGGGACAGAAAAACTCAACTCAAAAGCATTGCACCGTGGCATTGAAGAAGCACAGAAAATTGACATTATGGAGCTGCCCCGCTCTATATTTACTGACGATGATGAGGTATAAAAATGAAAGTTGTAGCTTTTAATGGCAGTGCCCGTAAAAACGGCAACACGGCCTTAATGATCAACACCGTTTTTGAAGAATTGGAACTGGAAGGTATTCAGACCGAAATGGTTCAGTTGTCCGGTGAACATCCGCACGGCTGCATAGCCTGTTATCAATGCTTTAAGAAAAAAAATAAAAAATGTATTGTCGATATTGACTGCATCAATTCATGCATTCAAAAAATGGAGGAAGCTGATGGCATCATCCTCGGTTCGCCAACTTATTTTGCCGATATTAGTACAGAAATGAAAGCTCTTATAGATAGAACAGGCATGACTGCCAGAGCAAACGATGACTTGTTCAAACGTAAAGTAGGGGCTGCCGTAGTTACCCAAAGACGTGGTGGAGCGATCCATGCATTTGATACGATGAACCACTTCTTCACCATAGGACAAATGATTATTGTTGGTTCTTCGTATTGGAATATCGGGGTTGGCAGAGAAAAAGGTGAGGTTAAGGAAGACACAGAAGGTATCACCACCATGCGACATCTAGGAATAAACATGGCATGGGCCCTCAAAAAGCTACATGGATGATGCACGGAGCCTGTATAACTTTTTTTAATCAATAAAAGAAAGGACCAACCTGCTTTACCTGCCAGCACAAAGCAGGTTGGTTTGTCTGTTACTGTTCAAAACAAAGAACACTCTCCCAAGTAATTTAATTTTTTTTATATGCGGATTAAGATACAATGCTTGCTATTTGTGAAGAATGTTCAAAAAAATACAACATAGATTCATCAAAGATGAAGAGCGATCGTGCCAGATTCGCCTGTTATGAATGCGGCCACATAATCGTTGTCGCAAAATCACCAACAAAAGCCAATGAAGAGCAACCTTCGGTGGAACCACTCTCCAAAGACACATAAAAAGAAAGCCTGAAACCCTTTTTTTGCCAGCTACAGGATAAGCCTCACAATGTGTAAAATGACGGGGTACTCATCTTCATCCCATTAATTGAGATTTGTACTCTCATACAAGAGCCGAGGAGATCCCCTAAAAAACAGCAAAATATACTCTCAATAATGAACCACGAGATATAATCTGTTATTTTTTGACGACAGTCCTTGAATTTATTCCATAAAAAAGATTTATTAAAGAATGTGGGTATAACTGATTGCCTTCACTTGACTAAAATCCTTACTAAATGGCAGATAGCCCCTTTGTGGACTTCTATAAATGAACCTTCCATGTTTGCCAGGTCCTCTACCACTATATGGCTTGATGTAAAACATGTTGCTTCCCAAAGAAAAACCTTTTCTTGAAGGGTTAAACAGTTATTACCTTAACCTGGAAAACCT
>JAUVLX010000132.1 GCA_030600525.1 Desulfobulbus sp.
AAGCGACTGTTGGATTTTCCTTGTCTTTTGGGGAAATGTTTTTGGTGAGCTGATCGAACGTGTTTTTCATACTTACACATGATACAAGATCAAGAACTCGAACGTACGCTTTATTTTACCTTCACTTTTGGAGAAGTTACATAACTACCTCATAACCCATGGAAAAAACAAAAGAAAATGGCAAACCTCCTTGGCTCAGGAGAAAACTGCCATCAGGACCAAACTACGAGAAGATACGGCAGTTGGTGCAGGAAAATAATCTGGCAACTGTCTGCCAGGAAGCTATGTGCCCCAATCAGTTTGAATGCTATGGCAAGGGGACAGCAACCTTCATGATTCTGGGGGATCACTGCACCAGGAACTGCAGGTTCTGTGCTGTGCAGCACGGGCAACTCGGACCACCAGAAAATGACGAACCGGCAAGGGCTGCCCAGGCAGTAAAAACCATGGGGTTGCGTTATGCTGTCATCACCTCTGTGACCAGGGATGACATGCCTGACGGAGGAGCGTACCACTTTGCACGGACAATAGAAGCGATCCGTAACGTGAGCCCGGATACACTGATCGAAGTCCTTATCCCGGACCTGCAAGGTAACTGGGATGCCCTGAATACCATTATTGAAGCGGGCCCGGACGTACTAAACCACAACCTGGAAACCGTCAAGCGACTCTACCCCACAGTACGCCCCCAGGCGGTTTATCAACGATCACTTGACTTGCTCCGCCAAGTAAAAAAAAGGCAGGCTACCATGATAACCAAATCCGGAATGATGGTCGGCCTCGGAGAGACAACTGAAGAACTGCAAATAGCATTTACCGATCTGGTACATGCGCACTGTGATATCCTAACCTTGGGACAGTATCTCCAACCCTCAAAAGATCACCTTGCAGTTAAACACTACCTTCCACCGGAAAAATTTGACCTTCTGAGACAACAGGCCCTGCATTTAGGATTTGCAGGCGTTGCAGCGGCCCCCTTTGTTCGCAGTTCCTATCAAGCTGAAGAACTTTACACCATGGCCGCCAATAAACTAGTGTCGCGTCAACGATGAAATGTCGAAATATTGCGCTGGATTTTTTTGGTCCTGGATTTCTTTAACTGGTTGTTCATAGTGGGCTATGTACCACCAGTTAAAGAAATCCAGGTGCGAGAAAAAACAAGCAAGATACGTCAGAGCAGCGTTGACGAGACACTAGCTGCAGCTTCCTGAAAAAGCTGCAGCCCGCTCAGCAAAAGGGGGCACTAACCGGCCCGATTATTCCAGCAATCCTTTTTTCTTTAAAAAGGCAAAATACTCATCAACTGTCGGCAAGGCACCTGTCAATGCACTGATTGCCGTCACCTCCGCAGAACCAAGAAATACCTGGGCGCCATCACCCAGTCTATTATTAAAGTTACGGGTTGAGGTAGACATAACTGTTGCTCCAGGCTTTACCCTTGCCTGGTTGCCCATACACAGGCTGCAACCTGGAATTTCCACCCTGGCTCCTATCTGTGCATACACATTGAGTCCGCCCTCTACCTGCAATTGATCCCGGTCCATACGGGTTGCCGGGGCAACCCAGGTCCTGCTGGCAGCATACGATTCTCCTGCAAACAACCTGATAGCCGTCCGATGATGACCAAGATGAGTCATACAGGAACCAATAAAGGCCTCGTCCACAGCAGTTCCTGCCACCTCCTCAAGTTGACGGACATCGTCCGGATCATTGGGACAAGCAAGCAAGGGCTGGGTGATCTGTGCCAGATCAACCTCAAGCACAGTTTTATATTCGGCATGCTTGTCTCTTGTCATCAGGCTCGGCTTTTCCAACCACTCCTCCAACACTGCAATCCGTCGATTGACAGCCTCTTGGGCCTGATACCCGTCGCTGACCAACTGCTTCAAAAGAGCCACGTTCTCCTCAACATTTCTAACCACCGCATCAAGTGGCATTGCCAAGGTACAGGCGGCAGCACTCCGTTCTGCCGAGGCATCGGCCAGCTCAAACGCTTCCTCGACACTTAAATCATCAACCCCTTCAATCTCCAGAATCGTTCCGGCAAAGATATTCTTCTTTCCCTTTTTATCCACTGTCAACAGTCCCTGTTGGATAGCCTGGTAGGGAATGGCATTGACCATATCGCGGACGGTTATTCCCGGCAGTCGTTTACCACGGAAACGGACCAGAACAGACTCCGGCATTTCAAGGGGCATAAACCCAAGCGCCGCCGCAAAGGCAACTAGACCTGAGCCAGCAGGAAAAGAGATACCTAACGGGAATCGGGTGTGGGAATCGCCACCAGTACCAACAGTGTCAGGGACAAGCATTTTGTTCAGCCAACTATGGATCACCCCATCACCGGGTTTAAGTACCAGGCCACCGCACTCGATGGTTGTCTCCGTCATCACCTGCCACCGTTCTACATCAGAGGCTTTGGGATAGGCAGCTGTATGACAGAAAGACTGCATAAACAAATCAGCTTTAAATTTCAAACATGCCAGTTCAGCTATTTCCTGCATGGTCATCGGACCAGTCGTATCCTGGGAACCTACAGTGGTCATCACCGGTTCACAGACAGTACCGGGAAGAACGCCCTCACAGCCGCATGCACGACCGATCATTTTTTGGCCCAGTGTAAACCCCTGCCCAGGAACCGGTTGAGGTTTTTTAATTTCCTTAAAAATACCAGGAGGGGTAACACCGAGTGACTCACAAACTGACAGGGTCAAATTACGACCAATAATGAGATTCAATCGCCCCCCGGCCCGGTACTCATCAAGCAGGGTAACGGGTGCTGTTTCCATCGCAATGCTCTGTCCATCTTTTCCCTGCATCGACCATTTCTGCAGATTAATCACCACCTCATCTCCTGTCTGCAGCCCGGTAACATCGCACTCAATGGGCAGCATTCCTGCATCACGCGCGGTAGCATAAAAAATTGGTGCAATGGCTCGGCCAAGGATCACGCCATCGCTTTTTTTATTGGGGAGAAAGGGGATTGCTTCACCAATATGCCAAGCCATAGAATTAATGGCTGATTTCCTGGAAGATCCAGTCCCAACCACATCGCCTGCAAAGCAGGCCCGCCTTCCTTGAGCACGAATTGACTGGATAGTTGCTACTCCGTCGGCAAAGCGGGTTTTACCAAAATAGTTCGCATGTAGCGGAATATCAGCCCTGGACTGGGCTTGGTTACCTGGTGAAAAATCATCTGTATTAATTTCCCCTTCCACCTTATAAACGGTCAAGGTGATTTCCTCGGGTAACTCTGGACGGCTGGTAAACCACTCGGCTGCAGCCCACGACTGTAGCAGGTCCTGGGCATGACTGTTTTCTTTTGAAAGCGTTATTATCTCTTGCAAAGCATCATAAATCTTGATCAACCCCTGCAAGGCTACAGCGGCCTTTGCACTCGTGTCATCTGCCTTAAGCAGCCTGATTAACGCAGCAACGTTGTATCCTCCTTCCATAGAGGCCAACATGTCGACAGCAGTATCAACTGATAGCTGACGGACAACAACATCCCCCCGCGCAACCTGTTCTAACCAGGCAGCCTTTACCTCTGCGGCTTTACTGACTCCGGGCTCCACTCTCTGGGCAAGCAATTCAAGAAGAAAGGCGCTTTCCCCATGATCCTTCATCAAAAGCTCTGTGACTGCCGCAACCTGATCCGGTGTCAGAGGAAGGGGCGGCAGCCCTTTTTGCTGCCGCTCTTCTCCTGCTTTTTTATAACTTTCAAGCATTGATTGCTCCCCGTATTCAATTTCTTTTAATGCACAACGTGCTATACTTGTGATCCTCATTTACCAAAAAAAAAATCTATCCGCGTTATTTTTTCATACTCCCCGCACCGGAACAGGCCATTAACATTACCACGTCCCAACTTTCCAGGCTGCAGCACGTTATTTTTATTGCCCTTTTTCCTTATCGATATACGGTGAGCAAGGATATATTTCCAACACCATCTCCACTCACAGTCACTCGACAGATGCATCATGCGCTCTCAAGACCAGAACAACCAAGCCGCAGGCCAGCACTTTCAACTGGTAAAAGTACTCACCCTTTCTGTTTGTCATTTTATTCATGATGCGTACTCCAGTTTACTGGCCCCGCTCCTCCCTCTGCTGATTGAAAAGTTTTCCATGTCGCTTACGCAGGCTGGATTTCTCACAACCGTCACGCAGATACCAGCCCTCATGAACCCTTATCTCGGTATCCTGGCAGATAAGGTCTGCGTCCGTTACTTTATAATAGTTGCCCCCGGGGTGACAGCGATAACCATGAGCCTCATTGGCGTCGCTCCGGGATACGCCGGCCTGGTACTCCTTCTCTTTATCGCTGGCATTAGCACAGCCCTTTTTCATGTTCCTGCACCTGTACTTATTTACCGTTTTGCCGGGCAGCACAAAGGTCTTGGCATGAGTTTTTATATGACCGGAGGCGAACTGGCCCGCACGGTCGGCCCCCTGGTAGCTATTGGTGCCGTGTCCCTGGTGGGGCTAGAAGGTATCTCTCTCCTTATGATCTTCGGCATCGGTGCCTCATTGTTGCTTTACTTCCGCCTCCACAACATGCCCCTGCCGCCACGTGCCAGAACCTCTCCCCCTTCCATGAAAGCTGCATGGAAAGAATCACGGCATATCTTGAAGCCACTTTCCGGTATTCTTATTTTTCGTGGTTTCATGCATGCTTCCGGGGCGACCTTCCTGCCAACCTTTGTTAATCAAGATACAGGGAACCTGTGGCTGGCTGGAATAAGCCTCACCGTTTACGAGGGTGCTGGAGTTATCGGCGCCCTCACCATCGGCCCGCTAAGCGATAAATTCGGGCGCCGCAACATGTTGCTTTTTTCACTGCTGTCTGCCCCACCATTATTATTTACCTTCATCATGGTAACTACAACCTGGCTCCAGTTCCTTATCCTTTTCGGCCTGGGGTTCACCCTTCTCTCCACAACCCCGGTAATGTTAGCCATGGTTCAGGAACATGCACATGAAAATCCGGCAACTGCCAATGGTTTTTTTATGATGCTCTCTTTTTTATCACGCTCTGCAGTGGTTGTAGCTGTTGGAGCCATTGCTGATATTATTGGCCTTGGCCAGACCTTCCTTCTCAGTGCGGGACTGGGACTTGGCGCCATTCCTTTCATCCTGACGCTTCCACGAAAAGGGGAACAAGAGCCTAAATTGTCAATCTAGCGTTAAAAATTACATTCCACATAATTTTCTTTACAAACATATCTTTCAGCACTACAATGCAATGTTTTTGACAAAATACAATCCATAGTGGCAGAGGGCTTACTCGTACCAAGGTAGCCAGATGTTACTTTTCAGGGTTTTCTCCTAACCCTGCAGACCTTTTTAGGCGGACGAAACAAGGAGTTGCAGACCCACTGTGACTCCTTTTTTATTTAACTGTTAAATTCATCAGAATGATCTAGCGGCCTGAAAGCAGCAACCGAGGACGGCGTAATGAAAAAAGATTTAAGCAAGGTACGTAACATAGGCATCAGTGCCCATATTGACTCAGGTAAAACAACCCTGACCGAGCGTGTACTGTTTTACACCCAGCGAATCCATGCTATCCATGAAGTACGGGGCAAGGATGGCGTCGGCGCCACCATGGATTCCATGGAGCTGGAAAAAGAGCGTGGCATCACCATTCAGTCCGCAGCAACGTACTGCAGCTGGAAAGATCATGATATCAACATCATTGACACCCCTGGTCACGTTGACTTTACCATTGAGGTGGAAAGAGCCTTGCGGGTACTTGACGGCGCGGTCCTCATCCTCTGTTCAGTTGGTGGTGTGCAGTCTCAATCCATCACAGTAAACCGCCAGATGACCCGCTACAAGGTGCCGCGCATTGCTTTTATCAATAAATGTGACCGTACCGGGGCAAACCCATTTAGAGTTACCGGCCAACTTCGAGACAAGCTTGCTCTAAACGCTATTATGCTGCAGCTGCCGATCGGTTTGGAAATTGACATGGAAGGAGTCATTGACCTGGTAACCATGAAAGCCGTTTATTTTGACGGTGATCAGGGAGAAGACATCCGCATTGAAGAAATCCCTGCCAACCTGAAAGATGAGGCCGAAGAAAAACGTGAGGAATTGCTCGATGCAGTTTCCATGTTCTCCGATGACCTCATGGAAGCAATGCTCGAAGAGGAAGCGATTCCCGAAGAGATGATCCACGATGCCGTCCGCAAAGGGACTTTGTCATTGGAACTCACCCCTGTTCTTATCGGATCTGCATACAAAAACAAAGGAGTACAATTACTCCTAGATGCAGTTAACGGCTACCTTCCCTGTCCAACCGACGTTGAGAACATCGCTCTTGATCTTAACAACGATGAAAAGGAAATTGCGGTATCCAATGACGCAGACGACAAGATGGTATCCCTGGCGTTCAAACTTGAAGACGGACGCTACGGTCAGCTTACCTACATCCGAACCTACCAGGGTACGGTCAGGAAAGGCGACACCATGATTAATAGCCGTACTGGAAAAAAGGTCAAAATCGGCCGCCTGGTACGTATGCATGCTGATGAAATGGAAGAGATCGAAAGCGCAGGTTCAGGTGACATTATCGCCCTATTTGGCATTGACTGCGCCTCCGGCGACACTTTCTGCAACGACGGGCTCAATTGGTCGATGAGTTCCATGCACGTACCTGCTCCTGTTATCTCACTGGCGATCAATCCAGTTGACAACAAGGCCATGGTCAATATGTCCAAGGCGCTCAACCGGTTCACAAAAGAAGATCCGACCTTCAAGACCTATGTTGACCACGAAACCAACGAAACGATTATTTCCGGAATGGGCGAGCTTCACCTTGAGGTCTACATCGAGCGCATGAAGCGTGAGTATCAGGCCGAAGTAGAGGTAGGCGCACCGCAGGTAGCCTACAGAGAGACCATTCTTCAAAAGGCGGCATTCGATTACACCCACAAGAAGCAGACTGGCGGTTCCGGTCAGTTTGGTCGAGTTGCAGGGTACCTCGAGCCCATTGAAGATATCGATTACGAATTCGTTGACAACATTGTCGGTGGTGTTATTCCCCGAGAATTTATCAGCTCCTGTGATAAAGGCTTTAAAAAATCACTCGCTAAGGGTACATTAACAGGGTCCCCAATTACCGGAATCAGAGCGGTTATCAGTGACGGTAGTTTTCATGCGGTCGACTCTTCTGATATTGCCTTCCAGATGGCGTCCGTCGGCGGTTTCAAACAAGGTTATGCCAAGGCTAACCCCGTTATCATGGAACCCATCATGAAAGTGGAGGTTGAAGGCCCGTCAGAATTCCAGGGCGCAGTTATGGGCAGCCTTAACCAGCGCCGGGGTGTGATCATCGGTACTTTTGAGGAAGGGAACTACACTGTGATCGAAGCAGAGCTTCCGCTCTCTGAAATGTTCGGCTACTCAACCACCCTACGCTCTCTGACCCAGGGTAAGGCAGAATTCACAATGGAATTCTCGTCCTATAAGCAGGTACCAAAGAGCATCAGTGAAGATTTAATCAAAGCATTTGAAGAGCAGAAAAAAGATTCGTAACCTTGATGGGTACTGTGATCTAATCATGCAATACTATAACCTTGGTGAGGTGAAATAATGGGATACGAACAACTAACAAGCCAGAACCCGCTGCATGCGCTCAGTATGGGCGAGGAACGAAATCAATTGGGCCTGGTAATGGCCCGTGCAGGCCTGGGCAAGACAGCACTTCTGGTCCAAATTGCACTCAATGCTATACTGCGTGGTGAAAAAGTTCTCCATGTAACTATCGGCGAAACAATCGACAAAACAAGACTTTGGTATGACGATATTTTAAAAGTCATCATCGAAGAACAAAAATTTGACAACGCAAACGAACTGATGGAAATGGTCTCCAAGAACAGGATGATCATGACCTTTAACGAATCTGCGTTCAACAGACCCAAGCTCGAAGAGCGAGTAAATGATCTGATTCTTCAGGATATTTTCAAACCAAACTGCCTGGTCATTGATGGCTTTGATTTTGTCAACACTGAACGGCAGGTTCTTGAAGATATCAAGGACTTCGCTGAAAACATGAGTCTGCAGGCATGGTTTTCTGCAATCAGCCATCGCAATGATGATCGTTTTTCACCCACAGGCGTACCTGCTCCGTGTCATGAGATAGACGATATGTTCGACACCATCATTCTCCTCAAACCGGAACCTGATGCAACCATTCTGCTGGAAATCATCCGCAACAATGGTGAAGCGGTTGAGACGGGGAAAGGATTACGCCTTGACCCAACGACCATGATGGTTAAAAAACTTTAATCACCCTTTAAAAGGCTGCCTTTTCAGGCAGCCTTTTTTATTCCCCCTATCCGATGCGTTTCAGACCCTGTATCGACCTGCACAAAGGCAAGGTCAAACAAATTATCGGTTCTACCCTCAGTGACCGTGACAATGCCTCGCCCACGGTCAATTTTGCTTCCCCGCATCCTCCGTCACACTATGCATCGATGTATAGACAGGATGGCTTGGAGGGTGGGCATGTTATCATGTTGGGGCCAGGCAGTGAGCCTGCTGCTCAAGAGGCATTACAAACCTGGCCAGGTGGCCTGCAGATCGGCGGTGGCATAAATAACGACAATGCCTGCAAATGGCTCGATTATGGTGCCTCGCACATCATTGTCACCTCCTGGGTTTTTCATAACGGAATACTGGACAAAGAACGACTCGATCTACTCATTAAAAAAGTCGGCAGGAAGCGTCTTGTCCTTGACCTCAGCTGCCGCTGGCTCAACAATGGCTATTACGTTGTAACCGATCGATGGCAGAACTATACAACCCTGAGAATAAGCCCTCAAATCCTTGAAGAACTAGCAGGTTTCTGTGACGAATTCCTTATCCACGCGGTGGATGTGGAGGGAAAGAGCATGGGAGTAGACAGGAGACTGGTAGAGATTCTTGCCCAAAGCACTCCCATCCCAACTACCTATGCAGGTGGTATTGCCACCATGGATGATATCAACCTGATCCGCTCAGCGGGCGATGGCAAGATTGA
>JAUVLX010000015.1 GCA_030600525.1 Desulfobulbus sp.
AGACACTTAATCTTATTCGAAATAATGGCTATGAACATAAAAAAGCCATTATTGAATCGACTCGAAGTCGCCTGAGGCCCATATTTATGAGCTCTTTAACGTCTATATTCGGCATGCTGCCGCTGATTCTTTCGCCGGGCCCGGGTTCTGAATTTTATCGTGGTCTGGGCAGTGTTATTACCGGAGGCTTATAGGTACGTAACTATACTGGGGAACAAGCACAGGAGAACCGAGCCTACGATCTGTAGTAACACGAATGGCAGGATGCCTTTGTAAATGTGCACCATGGAATACCCTGCAGGTGCAACCCCTTTAAAGTAAAATAATGCATACCCGAACGGTGGGGTTAGAAAGGAGGTCTGCAGGTTCACACACATTAAAATAGAGAACCATAGCGGGTTAAAGTCAAGCTCCATGGCAATGAGCATGAAGATGGGCACCGTGACAAGCAAAATTGCAGCCCAGTCAATGAACATACCCATGAGAAAGACCATAGCCAACATTATGAGGAGCACTGTCCATCTGTCGAGCCCACTGCCGATAAGCAAGTCTGCGACAACATCACCGCCGCCCGTGGAAAGAAAAACGGTACTGAAGAATTTACCGTCAACAAACAGCATCATTACCATTGCCGTTGTTTTCAGGGTGGCGTGACTTGAATCTCTTATGACGGTCCAGTTGAGTTTCTTATTGAGGAAGGCGAGAATCATGGCACCAAGTGCGCCAAGCCCTGCCGCTTCGGTAGGTGTTGCTACCCCCCCCCCGCAAGAATTGTACCCATTACTGCCAGAATAAGGGCCAGGGGGGCAGTGATTTGAGAGTCATGCCCCATTTCTGGGATGCTGACCACTGTTTTGCTTCTTCTTTGGAGATGGGAGGGTCGAGTTACGGCTTCAGGTTACACAGAACAAAGATATAGAGGAAGTATAATCCTGCCAGTAGCAAGCCTGGAAGAATGGCACCGGCAAAAAGATTACCTACGCTGGTTTCCTTAAGCCCGGTTAAGCCACCGTATACAACCATCATAATGCTTGGCGGAATAAGTATCCCAAGGGTTCCTGCTGCACAGATGATACCAGCGGTGAGGTCTTTCTGGTATTCCTTTTTCAGTAACGCCGGGGTGGCCAGCAGTCCCATAGCCACGACTGATGCGCCGATAATTCCCGTTGTTGCGGCAAAGACTGTACATACAACGACAACAGCCCGCCCCAGA
Organism: Desulfobulbus sp.; assembly: GCA_030600525.1. GTDB lineage: Bacteria > Desulfobacterota > Desulfobulbia > Desulfobulbales > Desulfobulbaceae > Desulfogranum. The sequence continues at coordinate 1,214 of JAUVLX010000015.1, forward strand.
GCCCACCTTTAACAGAGCCAAGAACAATGTAAAGTGCCTCAAAGAGGGACTCCGATACTTTGGAGCGGTCCAGAAGTTGTGCCATCAAGATAAAGAGGGGAATCGCGACCAGTACATAGTTGTTCATGAGCCCCCAGGCATTGTTGGCAAACATGAGAAACAGACCGGATATATCAAAGCCATTGTCGATAAGGTCAAAAAGGGTGGCTACAGCAGCCAGTGTATAGGCGAGCGGGTGGCCAAGTATAATTGCGCCAATGAGAGTGACAAACATGGCGATGTTTAAAAATTCAGGGCTCATTATGACTCCTTGGTTTCTGCGTCTCTTTTACCAAACAGGGTGGAGAGATCACGGATAAGATTGGAGATACCTTGCAACAATAAAAAACAGAAGTCATAATGCCATGATGATTTTTATGGGATAGATCGGGGGAGCCCAGCTGGTCGGATTTCGTTCAAGATCTATGGCTGATGAAAAGACAAATTCGATGGAATACCAGGTAAGGCAGGCTGTAACAGGCAGAAAAAAACAAAAGTGGTTAAAGCTCCTAAAAATGCTTGAACTTTCTTAGGGGCTGGTGGAGTGAATATATCAACTTTGACATGTCCGCCAGTGACATCTGTATAGGAGATGCCGAACATGAAATGGAGGCCATAGAGAAAGGTAGTTGCCTCAAAACCCCAAACAGTTGGTGCGTTGAAACCATATCTCATGAGTACTTCATAAATAACGACAAGAAGAAGGGGAAGGATGAGTAGTGATGTCCACTCGCCCTGCGCGGTAATGAACTTGTCGATCCATCGTGATAACCGTTGAAACATATACGCACCTCAATGTTTGGGACTGGGTGTGGTCTGTTGTTGTGCGACACGCCTCTGCCCTGTTCTCTCTGGCAACAGGGCAGGGGCGTCACAGGGGGGATTGTTATTCTGTGGTTTTTCCTGAAATGTAGGTCTCATATGGCCATGGCGTTACATCGCTTCGTGCATCTCGCCATTCTGCATAGTCATCGAAAAACATTTCCTGGGAATCAAGCACTTTTTTTACATCTGGGTGCTTGGTTTTTAGGTCATCAAGATAGTTTTTAGTGGTTTTACGGAATGCGGTTAAAGTTTCAGGCTTAAGTTTTATGATTTTCACCTTTTTCTTGAATTTTTTTATTGCATCCGCATTCAGAGAATTGATCCAGTCATAGGCCCATGAATGGGTTTCAGCAGCAGCCATTGTAACTATCCACTGCAGGTCCTTGGGTAACTTTTCTCATGCTTCCTGGTTTATAATGATATCACACTGGAAAGCTGTCTGGTGCGCACCTGGTTGGATGACATAGTTGGTGATTTCGTCAAAACCCATAGGGTAATTAATAGCGGGTGTGGAGTATTCCGCTGCATCAATAATACCTCGTTCAAATGCAAGATACACTTCATCGCCTGGCAAAGGGCTGACAGAGGCGCCAAGGTTGTTCGTATTATCCATGTACCAGCCTGGGGTACGAATACGCATTCCCTTGAAATCTTCCATTTTGGTGGCGCGTTTATTGGAAAAAAGTCCCGTTTCCTGGCCGGTTTGACCTGCAGGAAATGCGATCAACCCATAAGGCTTATATAGTTCATTCAGCATTTCCAGGCCGCCGCGCTGGGTCATCCAGATGTTGTAGGCTTCTGCGTCCATACCAAAGGGTACAGAGGCAAAGGCGACAAATGCTTCATTTTTATCTTTCCAGTAAAGCGGTGAGGCATGCCCAATCTGTACAGAACCTTTACTTACCGCATCAAAAACTTGACCAGCAGGGACAAGTTCGCCTGCTGAAAACGGTTTAATATCGAGCCTGCCTGCTGAAGCCAGGCGGACACTGTCAGCAAAATGCACGGCGATGTCATAAAAGAGCAGCCCTTTGGACCAGGGCATGACCATTTTCCAGCGAACTTTTTACTGTGAGGGCTTGAAGTTAACGCGTTTTGCTTCCTTGTGACGCACATCAACGCCGAATTTCTCACGCTTAGCAGCATCAGCACCGTTTGCCGATAGGCCAAATGCAAGCCCAACGGTTAACATTGCCATAAAGAGCCGTTTCATTGAAAAGCCTCCTTTAGATGGGAAAGTAAATTGCCTTAAATCTCGTACTGGATCTTAGCGCAGAGGGTCTGTTGTTTAGGCCTCTATTGGTACAACCAATTTCAAAGCATTGAAAAGCGTGGCCGTCAAGAAAAAACTTGATAAATAAAAATAACGTGATATTGGTTAAATGGGCGATTGCTAGGTGCTACTTGAGTGGAGGGTGGCGCGTTTGTAATTTGTTATTGGTGTCACCAATTATTTGTAAGTGTTAGTCCAATGTTAAGGCGGTAAGCAAGGAGCAGTGCGACAATGAGCCGGCAGAGTTTAGTGAAAAAGTTTCAGGATGTGGTGGGTGTGGAAAATGTTTTTTTTGAAGAGGCTGATTTGCTAACCTATTCCTATGATGCTGCACCTATAGAACAGGTGATGCCTGGCTTTGTCCTTAGGCCGGTTGATAGTGAGGTGTTGGGCAAGGCTATCGCATTGTGTAGTGACAATAACTTGCCGATAACTGTCAGAGGTGCTGGCAGCAATCTGAGCGGCGGAACTGTCCCTGATCCGGGTGGGGTTGTGTTGCTGACTACAGGACTTAACAAAATAGTGGAACTCAACCAGGAGGACTTGCTAGCAGTTGTGCAGCCTGGTGTAATTACGGCGCAGTTTGCAAATGAAGTGGAGAAAGTGGGATTGTTTTATCCACCTGACCCTGGGAGTCAGGCCATTTCTACTCTCGGCGGAAATGTGGCTGAGAATGCAGGTGGGTTGCGTGGTTTAAAATATGGTGTAACCCGTGATTATGTCATGGCCATGGACTTTTTTGATGCTGAAGGGCAGCTTGTGAAAACCGGTGCCAGGACAGTGAAGTGCGCGTCTGGGTATAATTTAGGAGGGCTTTTGGTTGGATCTGAAGGGACTCTCGGTATCTACAATACCGTAACTCTAAAGCTGATTCCACCGCCACAAGATCGACGCTTTATGCTCGCTATTTTTGAAAGTATTCATCGTGCCTCGGAAACCGTTGCCCGGATTATTGCTAGCAAGGTGGTTCCTGCGACCTTGGAGTTTATGGATAACGTTACCATCAGGGCGGTTGAAGATTTTAGTAAGGCGGGGTTGCCAGTCGATGCTGCAGCGCTGTTTCTGATAGAGGTGGACGGTCACCCTGGGCAGGTAGCAGATGATGCGGAAACGGTTCGTCGTATATGTGAGGAGATGGGTGCCAGGGATTTGAAAGTCGCTACCGATGATCGTGAAAGAGATGCGATCTGGGCAGCCAGACGGGCCGCACTTTCCTCTTTGGCTAAATTGCGCCCGACCCTGGTTCTGGAAGATGCGACTGTTCCACGTTCGAAAACCCCAGTTATGGTGCAGGCCGTTGATGAGATTGCGGCAGAGTTTAATCTGTTAATCGGTACTTTTGGACATGCTGGTGATGGCAATTTGCACCCCCACGATTCTTGCTGATAAACGTGATAAGAAAGAATGGGTTCGAGTCGAGCAGGCTGTAGATAAGATTTTTGAAAAGGCGCTGGACCTTGATGGAACTATTTCCGGGGAGCACGGAACAGGGACTATGAAATCTAAGTATCTTGTACAGGAAACGTCTGCCGCAACAATTGACTACTCAAAAAAAAATAAGGCAGCACTTGATCCTAAAAATATTCTTAACCCCGGTAAAGTGCTTGGGAGGTAGTCATGTCAGAAATACAAGAGTTAGCCCGCATGATGAAGGAACTGGAAGTTCAGGTGATCGTCTGTATGCGATGCGGTATGTGTCAAGCCGTCTGTCCTGTGTATAGCCCAGACAGGAAAGGAAGCTGACGTGGCGTGTGGCAAGCTGGCACTGGTCGACGGGCTTATAGGGGCAATGCTTACAGATGTGGACGGAGCTCGGGAAAGGTTGCAGAAGTGTCTTCTTTGTGGTTCTTGTGAGGCTAACTGTCCGTTCGGGGGTGAGTTATCTCATATATTTTTAAAGGCTCGTACCATACTCACCGGGTATGCTGGCCTTTCTCTCCTTAAAAAAGTTATTTTTCGAGGTTTGCTTTCAAGGCCAAAGCTTTTTGATAGGCTTCTTGAATGGGGGGCACACTTTCAGGGAATGTTTACCAGGAAAGCTAATGAAACGGTTGGTACCTCGTGTGCGGCAATTGCCTCACCTTTGATAGGTGGGAGGCATTTTAGCAAGTTGGCTGACAAGCCATTTCACAAGGTGGTGAAAAAGCTGTCAACACCAGCAGGAAAATCAGGGCTGCGGGCAGCAATATTTACAGGGTGCGTTATTGATAAGGTGTTTCCATAAGTAGCCCATGCGACGATCAAAGTCCTTGAACACCACGGGGTGGGTATCTTTCTACCGGAAGGGCAGGGGTGTTGTGGGATACCAGCTATTGCTTCTGGTGATGTTGCAACCATGAAAAAATTAGCATTGCATACCCTTGACCTGTACAGAAAAGAAGAGTTTGATGTGTTGGTTACCTCCTGTGGGACCTGTACTGCTACTGTCAAGGAAATATGGCCTGAAATGCTTACCGACCTAAGCCGAGAAGACAGGGCATTGCTTGAGGGTATTGTGAAGAAAACTTTCGATATCAGTGAGCTGCTTGTCGGTAAACTTGGTGTTAAAGAACAGGCAAAACCAAAAGCCGGTGAATTGAAGGTCACCTCTCACGATCCGTGTCATCTTAAAAAATCCCTGGGGGTTTTTAAGGAACCTCGCCAGCTTATTGGTGCTACTGTTGGGTACCAACTCGTCGAAATGGCGGGTGCTGACACTTGCTGTGGAATGGGAGGCAGTTTTAATGTTCAATATTATGATATTTCTCGTAGTGTAGGGCTCAAGAAGAGAAATGCTATTGCCGAAACAGAGTGTGATGTGGTAGCAACCGGTTGCCCTGCATGTATGATGCAGATATCTGATATGTTATCACAGCAGGGCGATAGTATACCTGTTAAACATTTTGTTGAACTGTATGCGGAATCAATTTCCTGAGGAATGTATGAATTTACGCCCGATTAAACCCAAAAGAATTTCTGATCAGGTTTTTGAACAGATACGAGAGCTCATTTATCGTGGCGAGTTAAAGCCGGGAGAGCAATTGCTTCCGGAACGGGAGCTTGCAACCAGCCTTGAAGTCAGCAGGACGACGGTACGCAATGCCATCAACAAACTGGTAACTCTGGGGCTGCTTGAGCACAGGCAAGGGCAGGGTACTTTTGTGACGACGCCGAACGGAGACCAGGGAAATCCTCTGGCAACCATGCTTGCTATTGATGATGTCACCATTCACGACCTGCTCGAAGTGAGGCTTGGGTTGGAGTGTAACGCCGCCAGGATGGCTGCATCCCGCGCGACACCACTAGATATCCTTAACTTGTCGAAGGCTAACAAGGAAATGGAGGAGACCGTGAAAACTGGTGCCCTCGGTAATGAGGCAGATGCAGCTTTTCATATGGCGATCAGCTTTGCTACCAAAAATCCAGTACAGATCCATTTGATGAGAAATTTTTACGACCTCCTTTTTTTGGGAATTAAAAAGAATCTGAGCCATCTCTGGGATGATCCTGAGAATATTGATATTGTTCTGGCTGCCCATACCAAGGTCTATGAGGCGATTGCCAATAGACAACCCGATGCAGCTGAGGTTGCGATGCGTGAACACATCGAATATGTACAGGAATGGTTTCGTAAGAGATGGTAGGTCCACTCTAGGAGAATTTACTGGATACGTCCTACTTAATGACTGGGAGGCGTGGGCATAGTGTTTTTTTAATTTTAAAAATTAGCTTTCTTATTTTCAACTGTTTATATTATATAAAGCAATACCAATTACTACAGCTGGAAATCAACGAATGAAAAGCTTTACTCCTCCGACACTCCTTCCCGAGAAGCGTCGTCATGCAAGGGTTGTTTTTACCCGGACTGTCAGGTTGTTTGTCAATGATAGTCTTCTGGGGGAGTTCCCTGCTCGTAATCTCAGTATGGGAGGGCTTTTCATTGACAATAGTACGCTGGTGGATGTTGTGGACGGGGAATGCCAGCTTGAGCTCCATGAAAAAGGGGAGCACTCAAGCCTGATTCTCAAATTTTCCGCTAAAGTCGTTCGTGTCGAACAGCCTGGGGTTGGTGTTGAATTTACAGATATGGAAGATGACAGCTTTATGTTTCTTCAGACCATGGTACTTTACGCCTCAGATGATCCCGTCGGGATTGCCAAAGATTTCCTGGAAGATTTCTCCCTTGTTTCCCATGTTGAAAAGACCGGTTCTGCCAGCGGATAGAAGATAAAGCGGCTCACAAATAGAGTGCATGAATTTTCTTTTCCTGTATCTTAATTGCCCTAGTTTGTTTTTCCCCCGTACAAATCAATGATGACACTTTGCCATGAATGCTGAATCAACAAAATTAACGACTTTTGTGGGTAGCTTTTTAGGAGCCATGGGGGATGGGTGTATCTATCTGTTACGGGACCTTGGTAGAATGGGTATCTTTCTTTTTTTCTCCCTTGTAAATATATTTAAGCGTCCTTTCAGAAGCCAGGAACTGGTAAAACAGTTGCATTTTATAGGGACAGGGTCGTTGACGGTCATTTTTTTTACAGCACTCTCTTCTGGTATGGTTCTCGGGCTTCAGGGGGTTTACTCGCTGAGTAAATTTGGTGCTGAAGGTATGCTGGGATCTGCAGTGTCTTTGACTTTAGTCATGGAGCTTGGTCCTGTTTTAACAGCGTTGATGGTGACAGGCCGGGCGGGATCAGCCATGTGTGCTGAAATTGGTATTATGCGAATATCCGAACAGATAGACGCATTGGAATGCATGGCTATTGACCCTTTCCGCTATTTGATTTCTCCCAAGGTACTGGCTACAATTATTGCTGTCCCGTTATTGACTGCTGTCTTCGATGTTGTTGGTATATTCGGCGGATATCTTGCGGGGGTAAAGCTAATGGGAGTGAATGCTGGGGCTTATTTTGCCAGCATGGAGCAAAGTGTCACCAATCACGACATTCGGCTCGGTATTGTTAAGTCTTTTGTTTTTGCGTTGCTGATTGTCTGGATATGCGCCGGTAGAGGTTACTTCGTTCAACAGATACGAGGGGCTGGTTTTGGTGCTGAAAGTGTCAGCAAAGTAACAACCCAGGCTGTGGTGATGGCGTCCATTTCTATTCTTGTTTGCGATTACCTGCTGACTGCAATATTGATCTGATAGGCACAGTTAATGGAAAAGAAACAGAGCCACCCTGAGTATGCCATACGATTTGTAGACGTGGTGAAATCGTTTGGAACTCGCGATAGTAAACATGTCGTTCTGGACCATGTCGATTTTTCCATTCCCAAAGGGCAGACAACTGTTATCGCAGGTGGAAGCGGTCAGGGGAAAAGCGTTATTCTGAAATTAATTTTAGGATTGCTGCAGCCTGACAGTGGTGCCATCTATATTGGTGATAAAGATGTAAGTAAAATGGGCTATAAGGCTCTGCAGGATCTGAGAATGTTATTTGGTGTCCTGTTTCAGGGCGCGGCACTTTTTGATTCTTTGTCTGTCTATGAGAATATTGCCTTGCCATTGCGCGAACGAACGCAACTTGATGAATCTACTATCAGTGAAAAGGTGGCACAGACACTGACCCAACTGGAACTGGCAGGCCATGATCTGAAATTTCCTGCGCAGTTAAGTGGTGGCATGAAGAAGAGAGTTGGTTTGGCTAGGGCGTTACAGCTTGAACCGGAAATTGTCCTGTACGACGAGCCGACAACCGGTCTTGATCCTGTGATGACTAGAGAAATTTATGATCTCTTTACCAGTGTTCAAAAACGGTTGGGATACACAGCCGTGATTGTAAGCCATGATATTCCGCAGGTCTTTGAACTGGCAGACCGAATTATCCTCCTGAATAAAGGGCAGCTTGATGTTTTTGGTCATGTGGATGAAATTGTCTCCTCGAAAAAACCATATATAGCTGAATTTGCTGAAAAGACTCTTGGGCTTGCCCATGAGGCTGTAATGAAAGGTGATTAGAATGCGATATTCCCGTTTTGACGTGTTGGTGGGTATTTTCCTCATCGCCGGTTTTGGTGCATTTGGTTGGCTGGCTCTTCAGCTCGGTGAAGTGCCGTGGCTCACAGGGGTTCAGCGTTATGATATCCAGGCAGAATTTCATAATATTGCAGGGATAAAAACAGGGGCAGACGTCCAGATTTCAGGGGTAAATGTCGGTTTAGTAAAGGCACTGGAGCTTAGCGAAGACGGATTGGCTGTGGTAACTATGCAGCTTGATAACAGTGTCAAGTTACCTGTTGATTCTATTGTTTCTGTAAAATCACAGGGGATTATTGGAGATAAATTTTTGCAGATTTCGCTGGGTGGTGATGATGAGTTGTATGGGCCTGGCGATGTAATTGTTGATACGGAATCCTCGGTTGATCTTGAATCCCTGATTTCAAAGTTTGCCTTTGGACAGGTTAAATAGCAGGTCATGTCTTACAAAAAAACACCAATATGTCGTCTGTTTGTACTTTTTTTTCTGTTGTTGTTGGCCGTTCCTGCGTTTAGTGCAGAAGAAGTCGACTTCCTTGATGATGACTTTTACACCGATGAGCAGGAAAGTACGGCTGTTAAAGATCCCATAGAACCCTTTAACAGGGTTGTCTTTGATTTTAATGATTCTGCTTACACTTACCTGCTCAAGCCGCTGGCAACTGGATACAGTGCTGTTGTCCCCACAGATATACGTGGTTGTGTATGGAATTTTTTTCGCAACTTGGAAGAACCTCTTCGTTTTGTGAATTGTATTTTGCAAGGACGGTTTGAGGAGTCCATGTGGGTTTTATCACGTTTTGCTATTAATTCGGTTGCAGGAGTTTTCGGGCTTGGCAATCCGGCCACAAGGGAATTTGGGATCCCTATAATTGATGCTTCTCTTGGTGAGACTTTCGCAAAGTGGGGAATAGGCGATGGCTTTTATCTGGTTGTTCCTTTCTACGGCTCTACTACCTTAAGAGATATTACGGGTACGGTTGTTGATTCCATGACAATGTCTCCCTATTACTTTTGGTCAGATGATTACCTGACTCTGGGAGCTATTTATGCAACTAAAGAGGTGAATAAGCTCTCGCTTTACTTGAATGTTTACGATGATTTGAAAAAATTAAGCTTTGATCCTTATGTTGCCTTGCGAAATAGCTATTTCCAAAATCGGAAAAAAATCAGAGACCATACTGATTTTCAAGTTGATTTAGAGTTTTAGGGAAATTTTTTCATGCATGATTTTTACAGTAAACGAGTACAGAAGAGGGCTAACCGCCACAGCTGGGGGGGGCGTACGCTTTTTTTTATTTTGTTTGTAGCACTCTTGGTGCCTATCTCAAGAGTACATGCCTCCACACCAGATCCTACAGAGCAGTTGCGACCGTTTCTCGAAAAGGTGATAGCTATCCTCCAGGATGGGGAGCTTAGAGATGAGGCGAAATGTACGCTGTGCCAGCGGGTTATCGATGTTGCCAGGGAGCGGTTTGATTTTCAGGAAATGTCTAAACGGGTTTTGGGAAAGCATTGGAAGCAGATCTCAAGTGAGCAACAGGCCGATTTTGAAAAATTGTTTACCCGCCTTCTGGAGCATGCCTATATTGGCAAGATAGAAGAGTATGCAGGACAGGCAGTTGAATACAAAAAGCAGCGTATCCGTGGCAAACGAGCCGAGGTGCAAACGCTGCTTGTTGATTCAGGTAGAAGCATCCCTGTGTCCTATATTATGTTACTTAGAGAAGACCAATGGATGGCTTATGATGTAGTGATTGAAGGAGTCAGTCTGGTTCGCAACTACAAGGAACAATTTGATGAGATCGTACGTGCTGACGGCTATGAGCATCTAGTCCGTGAGATTGAAAAAAAAATAACTGCAATAGAAAAGGATGCTGCAGGGAGTGAGTTGTAAAATTAGTGTAGCTGGGAAGAAGTGACAGTCTTCTGATTATTTTACTTTCTGTCAAGGGGGCACCTTTCAACCCCGATAAAGAGATGTTTTTTTGCAGTGGGACATCACAAAGCACCTATCCTTATTTTTCGTTAGCTTTCTTCTCATTTTTTGTGTATACAAAGCAGCTTTGATGAAAAATACCATTGTTACCACGGGGTAGTGTATCATGCGCTTTCGATTTAACGAGATTTCACCCCATGGAAATCAGTTTGAACTATTTGAAATTACAGGCTTAGAACACGTCGAACTCTTTTCCTTGCAAGGTGAAAGCCGGTTTTCTTTCTCCCTCAAGAGGAAAAGTGACACGCAGGTTGAAATGAGCGGTACACTGCTCGTCTCAGCTGTTGTCAACTGTGATCGTTGCCTGATATCATTTGCCTACCCTATTGACACCTCTTTTCATATTTTATTTGAAACAGGTGATACTGACAAGTGGCAACTTAAGGAAGTAGAATGCACTTCCAGTGAGATGGATACGGTTTTTCTGGACGAACCCTTCATAGACTGTGATGACGTTTTTCGTCAGCAAATTCAGTTGGCGTTGCCCCAAAAAAAACTTTGTTCCCCAGAATGCAAAGGCATTTGTAACCGGTGTGGTGATAATTTGAATGTCGTTGTTTGCGATTGCAAAAATACTATTACCGAGTCACCGTTTGCAGTGCTTTCTCGTTTAAAAAAGAAATGATTGATTGTTTTCAGCTGCAGTTGTCAAATCGTGTGCTGAAAGTGTTGAGTATGAATAAGGAGAATAAAAATGGCCTTACCTAAAAGAAGACATTCCCGATCACGCACCAGAACAAGACGCGCCCATGATTCACTTGATCGTCCAAGTGTAAGTAAATGTCCCGAATGTGGTGAACCTAAAATGCTGCACCAGCTTTGTGGTGGGTGCGGTGTCTATAAAGGAAAAAATGTCATCCAGTTAGAGGATGAACTTAATTAGGCGGCAGTTGTGCGAATAGCCCTCGATGCCATGGGTGGGGACCATGGACCGGAAATGCTTATTCAAGGTGCTATTGCAGCCGTTGAAGAGCGAAAGGACCTGGAAGTTTTATTAGTTGGTCCCGAAGATTTCCTCCATGGTCAACTCGCTGTCGCTGTAACAGGTAAACCTGCAAACATATCTGAGCGATTGACGATTCAACATGCTCCCGAGGTCGTCGGGATGGATGAATCTCCAGTCGACGCTGTACGAAAGAAAAAGAACTCCACTGTTATGGTGAGTTTTGATCTGGTTAAGTCTGGGAACGCAGATGCTGTTGTGTCAGCTGGAAACTCAGGGGCTACTTTAGCTGCAGGTGTGCGAAAGTTGGGTCGTCTTCCTGGTGTCTCTAGACCTGGTATTGCCAGCTTTTTTCCTACGTTGCAACGTCCTGTTATGCTGATGGATATAGGTGCTAATGTCGATTGTCGTCCCCAGCATCTTTATCAATTCGCTGTTATGGCTTCGTCCTGTTCCAGTCTTTTGCTAAATATTAAGGACCCTCGGATTGGTTTGCTCAGTATTGGTGAAGAAAGCGGAAAGGGGAACGCACTAGTCAAGGAAACCTACGACCTACTTCAGCATGGATCCCTGAATTTTGTTGGTAATGTAGAAGGACGGGATGTCTATAAAGGTGATGTGGATGTGATCGTGTGTGATGGGTTTGTCGGCAATATCTCACTTAAAATAAGTGAAGGGCTAGCCGAAGCTGCCACGCAGATGTTGAAAAAGGAAATTATGAAAACCTGGCGAGCCAAGATCGGATACCTGTTTATTCGCAAGGCCTTTGCTGATTTTCGTAAGCAGGTTGATTATGCTGAATATGGTGGTGCGCCATTACTTGGTATAAATGGGACTGGTATTATTTGTCATGGGACATCCAATGCTACCGCTATCCGTAACGCCATAAAAGTTGCATCAGATATGGTATGTAATAAAGTTAATGATGTAATCGTACAGGCGCTTCGGCAATAACGAGGCCTGATTGAGGCAAAAGAATGAGTAAAGCTGTAATCTTAGGAACAGGTTCATGCCTGCCCAAAAAAACGTTAACCAATGCTGAACTTGAAAAGATGGTTGACACCTCTGATCAATGGATTACCAGCAGGACAGGTATAAAAACCAGACGAATATCAGGTGAGGGTGAATATAACTTTCGACTTGCCACCTCCGCTGGGCAACGCGCCTTGGAAATGGCGGGTTTGTCGCCCCTCGCGCTGGACATGATCATTGTGGCGACCCTATCTCCACATAAAATTATGCCTTCGACAGCCTGTTTTGTACAAGCTGAACTTGGGGCAACCAATGCCTTTGCCTATGATATCAATGCAGCCTGCACGGGTTTTACCTACGGTCTTGATTTGGCAAATAAATATATTCAAAGCCAACCAGAGATGAAGGTGTTGGTTATTGGGTCTGAAACACTGTCAACAAGGGTCGACTGGAAGGACAGAAACACCTGTATCCTTTTTGGCGATGGTGCTGGAGCGGCGGTGCTTGGTGTTAGTGAAGACACCCGCGGTGTTTTAGGAAGTAAACTCCATTCAGACGGTCGCCTCTGGAAGCTGCTGCATATGGACGGACCTGAAAGCCAAAACCCCGAACTGCAGGGGAGTGACTGGGAAGGCGCCTTAATTCGTATGAACGGCGGTGATATTTTCAAACATGCTGTACGTGCAATGGACGATGTCGTTGTTGAACTACTAGAGCAGCAGCAGCTGACCATTGAGGATATAGACTTGGTCATACCGCATCAGGCGAATATCAGGATTTTGAACAAACTACAGAAGAGACTGGATATTCCCGATGATAAATTATTTATCAATGTAGACAAATACGGCAATACATCTGCCGCCAGCATCCCTATTGCGCTGGATGAGGCCAATAAGCAGGGAAGGGTCAAGAAAAATGACCTCGTTCTGCTATGTACTTTTGGTGCCGGCTTGACCTGGGCATCGTTACTTATGCGTTGGTAAAAACACCAAGGAGAGACTCGTGGAGTATTTTTTAACTGAAGAACAACAGATGATCGTTGATACCGCCAGGGAAATTACCAACGAGAAGATCATCCCTGTTCGAGCCGAACTTGATGAGAAAAACGAATTTCCCCGAGAAATTTTAAAGGATATTGCCAAGGCTGATCTTTTTAGTATTTTTATTCCTGAGGAATACGGTGGATTCGGCGGTGGCTGTTTTGATATTACCCTGGCCTTGGAACAACTGGCACGTGGATGTGTTGGCATTGCAACCAGCTTTGCAGCAAGTGCCCTTGGTATCTATCCGGTCCTTATTGCCGGAAGTGAAGAGCTCAAACAGAAATATTTGCCATCCATTGCAACTGGTGAGAAATATGCGGCCTTTGGTTTAACAGAGGCAAACGCTGGAAGTGATGCCTCCGGGATCCAAACAACTGCTATTCTTGATGGTGATGAGTGGGTTCTCAACGGTACCAAGCAATGGATAACCAATGGGGGCGAGGCACAGATTTATACCATAATAGCCTTGACTGATCCGCAAAAAGGTGCTCGAGGAGCATCTATCTTTGTTGTCGAAGACGGCGATCCTGGGTTCTCTTATGGAAAAAAAGAAGATAAAATGGGTATCCGTTCTTCGTCCACTAGAGAACTTATTTTAAAAGATTGTCGGATTCCCAAAAATCGGCTGGTAGGAAGAAAAGGTACAGGGTTCATAACTGTGATGAAGACACTGGATGTTTCCCGTCCAGGTATTGCAGCTCTTGGTGTGGGACTCGCGCAGGGTGCACTGGATGAGGCTGTTATCTATGCCAAACAGCGTGTTCAGTTCGGTAAACCTATCGTTTCTTTTCAAGCGGTTCAGCATATTCTTGCTGACATGGCTATCCAACTGGAAGCAGCCCGGGCACTGGTATACTCGGCAGCACGCCATATTTCCAATAATCCTAAAAATATGTCCAAAGCGTCGTCAATGTGCAAAGTTTTTGCTACAGATATGGCAATGAAGGTTACAACCGATGCCGTTCAGGTACTTGGTGGCTATGGTTATATGAAAGAGTATCCCGTAGAAAAAATGATGCGTGATGCCAAAATTCTCCAGATCTATGAAGGCACAAACCAGATTCAGCGCAATGTGGTAGGTCAGGAACTTAATAAAGAATATTCATAATAGTTGAGCCCATGAATATAGTAGTGTGTATCAAACAGGTACCGGATGCTAAGGATGTTCGTCTTGATCCTGAAACCAATACTTTGGCTAGGGAAGGTGTCGAGTCGATTATGAATCCATATGATCGACATGCACTTGAAGAAGCTGTCACTCTCAAGGAACAGCATGGTGGTACGGTAACCGTCATATCAATGGGGCCCCCACAGGCAGAGGACGTATTGCGTGAAGCCATTGCCTGCGGTGCTGACCAAGCTCTGCTTGTATCAGACCGTGCGTTTGCCGGTGCGGATACCTGGGCTACTTCTTATACCTTGGCAAAGGCAATAGAAACTTTAGGAAATGTCGATTTGACCTTATGCGGTAAACAGGCAATTGACGGTGATACTGCGCAGGTTGGTCCCGGTATTGCTTGTAGGCTTGGGCTTCCCTTTATCACCTGTGTCCAGAAAACGCGACAATCCTCCTCGGAATCGATAACGGTTGAACGGATGATGGATGATGGGTTTGATGTTATTCAGGTTCCGTTTCCTGCTTTATTGACTGTAGTAAAAGATATTAATGAACCTCGCGTGGCATCTTTAAAGGGGAAAATGAAGGCTAAAAAGGTGAAGATTCCGACCCTTTCAGCTGATGATATCAAGGCAGAACCTCAAAATCTTGGGCTTGCTGGTTCGCCGACTCAGGTAGTTTGTGTTTTCTCGCCTGAGGCTCGTGGCGATCGAACCCTTTTCTCCGGTACAGTAGAAGAGCAAGTCGATCAGCTGGTACAGGAATTAAAGGCCCATTTTTAGTAAAAAGATGTAACCACACTTCTGTTTTATATATTTTACGATACGAGAACATGCTTAAGATAGACTGTGACAAATGTATTGTTTGCGGAATTTGCGAATCCACCTGCCCTTTCGATGCTATACATGTAGAAGAAGACTGTGTTGTAGTAAACGATAATTGTACCCTTTGTGGGGCATGCGTTGATAATTGCGAAGTTGAAGCATTGTCCATAGAAGTCGCAGACAAAAAAGTACAGGATGACTTTGCAGACTGGGCAGGGGTTATGGTTTTTGGTGAATGCCGGCATGGGGCCATTGCTCCAGTAACCTATGAACTTCTTGGAGTTGGAAGAAAGCTCGCTGACACCCGAGGGGTCGCTTTGAGTGTTGTTCTTCTCGGTAAGAATATTGCCGGATACAGCGATTCTCTCATTGCTGGAGGTGCTGACTACGTTTACCTTGCAGAACATGATGGCCTTGAACAATTTCGTGAAGATGTTTATGGACATGTGCTTGAAGGTATTATCCGTGGAAAAAAACCTGAGATTGTTCTTGCCGGGGCTACTGCTATAGGCCGTTCCGTCATTCCTTTTGTTGCCACTTTAATTGATGCTGGTTTGACTGCAGATTGCACTCGGTTAGAAATTCGTGAAAGTGACGGTATGTTGCTGCAAACCCGGCCTGCTTTTGGCGGTAATATAATGGCAACCATTGTATGTCCCGATACCAGACCGCAGATGGCTACGGTAAGACCTAAAGTAATGGCTGCCCTTGAGTTTGACGGTAGTCGTGTCGGTTCAGTGGAATCAATAGATGTTCAGCCAAATGCTGTCTCGTCCAAAATAGAAATTCTAGAGACAGTGGTGAGTGACCAAGAACAGGTCAACATCCAAGAGGTTGAGACATTGGTTGCAGGCGGACGTGGGCTTGATTCTGCAAAGGGATTTGAGCTTATTCGCGAGTTAGCCGATGAACTTGGAGCAGCGGTGGCTGCCAGCCGTGCAGCTGTTGATGCAGGTTGGATACCGTATCCTCACCAAGTTGGGCAGACCGGGAAAACGGTTAATCCCAAGGTGTACATTGCTTGCGGCATATCAGGGGCTATACAACACGCAGTCGGAATGCAGTCTGCTGATATTGTTGTCGCCATCAACCGAGATCCCAATGCACCTATTTTTGATTTTGCTACCTACGGTATTGTTGGGGATCTTTACGATGTCATACCTGCTCTTATTAAAAGAATTCAGGAGGTAAAAAGTGAGTCTTGAAGGGAAAGTTGCACTTATTACTGGTGGTAGCAGGGGGATTGGCAGGGCAGTGTGCACCAAACTTGCCTCGTTAGGTGCTCTGGTTTGCGTTAACTATGTTTCCAATCCGGCTGCTGCAGAACAGACTTTAGACCAGATAACTACTGAAGGTGGGCGAGGATTTACCTGCCAGTTTAATGTGGCCGACGCTGAATCCGTTCAGAAAAATATAAAAGCTATTATTGATCAATACGGAAGTGTTGATGTTTTAGTTAATAATGCCGGCATTACAAGAGACGGATTGATGGCACGAATGAAAGAATCCGATTGGGATGATGTGCTCGACACTAATCTCAAAGGTGCCTTTAATTGTAGTAAAGCTGCAATGCGTCCCATGATGAAAAAAAAATGGGGTCGAATCATTAATATTAGTTCAGTTATTGGTTTCCTTGGGAATGGTGGACAGGTAAACTACGGCGCAGCTAAGGCTGGTCTTGTTGGTTTTACAAAATCCATGGCCAGGGAACTTGCCGGACGCAATATCACTGTAAATTGCGTGGCACCCGGGTACATCGTTACCGATATGACTGAAGGACTTGACCAGGAAGTACAGGAAGCAATTCAAATGCAAATCCCTTTGGGTCGCCTTGGTTCCCCAGAAGATGTGGCCGCTTCTGTTGCCTTTTTCGTTACCCAAGGTGGTGACTATCTCACAGGTCAGACTCTTCACGTTAACGGTGGCATGTATATGGGGAATTAGTAACTATTCAGCATTGACACCGCTGAAACAGTTGCTATTTGTTTTACTTTCAGAAATCAAATTACTTTTAGGAGAATACAATGGCAGTTGAAGCAAAAATGATTGATATTATCGTTGAGCAGTTGAGTGTAGATAAAGAAAAGGTTGTTCCAGGAGCCTCTTTCGTAGATGATCTTGGTGCAGATTCCCTTGATTTGGTTGAGCTTATTATGGCGATGGAAGAAGAATTTGATGTTGAAATTCCAGACGAAGAGGCAGAGAAAATCGCAACAGTACAAAATGCTATCGATTTTGTTGCCAAAATTCAATAGTAAGTAAGGATAAGTTTGTGAAAAGAAGGGTCGTTGTTACAGGTATCGGATTAGTCACCCCCCTTGGTACAGGAACAGACAAGACGTGGGAAAGTCTCGTTAATGGCCGGGGAGGTATAGGACCTATTACTCGTTTTGATGCTACAGGGCATGCTTCGCAGATTGCAGCGGAAGTTACTGATTTTAAAGCAGAAGACTGGTTTGAAAAAAAGCAATCCAAAAATATGGATTTGTTTGTACAATATGCAATTGGTGCTGCTGAGTTGGCCTGGCAAAACAGCGGCCTTTCCATGACTGATAAAAATAGAGAACGGGTTGGTGTTATTACCGGTTGCGGTATGGGGGGTCTGCCAACGATTGAAAAGTATCACCAAATAATGGTCGACAGGGGACCACGTAAAATCACCCCGTTTTTTATTCCGCGTGTAATTCCAAATATGCCGTCCGGTCACATTTCCATGCGTCTTGGTTCGAAGGGACCTAACCTCACCCAGACAACAGCTTGTGCCGCTGGTACCCATGCTGTAGGCGAGGCTTACCGTCATATTGTTTACGGAGATTGTGACATTGCTGTAACTGGCGGCACCGAATCCGTTATTTGTCCCCTTGCTGTTGGTGGATTTAGTGCTATGAAAGCACTTTCTACCCGCAATGACGATCCAGGATCAGCATCAAGGCCCTTTGACAAAGATAGAGATGGCTTTGTTATTTCCGAAGGGGCAGGAATGCTTGTTCTGGAAGAGTTGGAATCGGCCCTAAAGCGTGGTGCTAAAATATATGCAGAGGTAATAGGGTACGGCCAGACAAGTGACGCCTATCATATTGCTGCTCCTCCTGAAGATGGAGAAGGTGGTGCACGTTGTATGGCAGTTGCCTTGCGTGATGCCAAATTGAACCCAGAGGATGTTGATTATATCAATGCCCATGGAACATCCACTCCGCTAAATGACAAATGCGAAACGCAGGCTATAAAGACTGTTTTTAAAGAACATGCGTACAAGGTAGCTGTAAGTTCAACAAAGTCGATGACTGGACATATGCTTGGGGCTGCAGGTGGTATTGAATCAGCTTTTACAGCACTAACGCTCTATACCGGTATTATTCCTCCAACGATCAATTTACACAATCCTTCGCCAGGATGTGACCTTGATTATGTTCCGCTGACGGCCCGGGAAACCAACCCCAGGGTTGCTATCTCAAATTCTTTTGGGTTTGGTGGAACTAATGGGGTGGTTGTTATGAAAAAATTCTCATCGTAAAATCTTGGAGACTGCTGTGAATATTATTATCGGATGTGACCACGGTGGGTTTGAACTTAAGCAGCAAATTATGAATTGCGTCGTGGATAATGGTCACCGGGTTGTGGATGCAGGGTGTTATTCTACGGATTCTGTGGATTATCCAGATTTTGCGTCTGAGGTGTGTGGTGCAATCGGTAAGGAAGAAGCAGAAAAAGGAATCCTCATCTGCGGTACTGGCATTGGTATGTCCATTGCGGCAAACCGACATCCAGGGATTCGAGCTGCACTCTGTATGGAGCCTTTTTCTGCACGCATGAGCCGGGAACACAACGATGCGAATGTATTGTGCCTTGGTGGTAGACTGACCGGGGTATCATTAGCCATCGATATTGTCGAAACCTGGCTTAATACCGAGTTTAGTGGTGGCCGTCACCAACGGCGCTTAGACATGCTTGAATAGTAATCGTTTCTTTTTTAGATTTTAGTTAGTCGAAATAGACTTATATAACCGGTATGCTTGCAACAAGCTGCCGGTTTTTTTTTCTTTTACTTGTATTTCTTTTGAGGGTGCCATGAAATGTCCTTACTGCAGTCATCTGGAAAATCGGGTGATTGACTCTCGGGTGAATAAAGATAAGACTATCATACGTAGGCGACGTGCCTGTTCATCGTGTCAGCAACGATTTACCACATATGAGCGAATTGAATTGATGTTGCCTATGTTGGTGAAAAAAGATGGCAGGCGAGAGCCTTGGAAGCGAGGTAAAATTATTTCAGGGCTGGAAAAAGCATGCGAAAAACTTCCTGTGAGCATGACTGATATTGATGCTTTTGTGGATGCTATCGAACTGCGGCTTCAGGATTCCGTTGGAAAGGAAATTTCGACCAGCCAAGTAGGAGAATGGGTCATGGAGGCACTGCCATCTTTAGATGAGGTCGCCTATGTCCGCTTTGCTTCTGTCTATCGTCAATTTAAGGATGTAAACGAATTTATGGATGAATTGAAGATTTTTCTCGGCAATGCAAACGATAAATAATTTTAAGTGGGTATCTTGTTTACTCAACCAGCCACAAAATGTAGTATATGGCTATGGAAGAGCAAAGGCACCCGGTTTGTAGCGTTGACTATCCTGGAACATTCCAGGAATTTGATAAGTGGTTTAGCACCGAAGAGGCTTGCCTTGCTTTTATTTCGAAGCTCAGGTGGCCTTAAGGCTTTTGTTGCCCTTCTTGCGGAATCTTTGATGAAAACCCTTCGATCATGGGCCGGGGTCTTTTTCTGTGTCGCAAATGTAAACGGCAAACATCGATTACTGCTGGAACCTTGTTTCACAAAACACACAAGCCGCTTA
>JAUVLX010000181.1 GCA_030600525.1 Desulfobulbus sp.
GGGGGAGGAGTGATGAGGACTTTTTTTCGTTGGCTGTTGAAGGGTTTTTTGGCGGTAGTTGTATGTCTTGTTTTGTTGATCGGTGCGGTGACTTTTTTTAAAATTCCGATTAATCTGACCTCGTTTAAAGAGCCTGTCGAGAAAATTGCCAGCAGTGCTTTACACCGACCGGTAATTATAGACGGTTCTATTGTGATCTCAACCTCGCTAAAACCTGTCTTCACTCTCAAGGGGTTGCAAATCGAAAATCCGGATGGTTTTACCCAGGAAAAATTTCTTTCTCTGGATCAGGCCAGAATCCAGGTGGCTCTCCTGCCGCTTTTGCAAAAAAAACTGCATTTCCCTGAAATTATTGTTCAGCAGCTGCTCGTCACTCTGGAAGAAAATGAAAACGGAGTGGTTAACTGGGCATTTTCTCAAAAGGATGATGCTGAGAAGAAGCAACCTGCTCCGGAGCAGGCACCTGAAAAACGTAAAAACGGCGCGCAGAAGCTTGAATTGACAGATGACTCCATTGTAGTGGAAAAACTTCGTTTTGATAATATTGTCGTAACCCACTACACGCCTCAGGCAAAAGAACCCACTACGTTAGAGCTGAAGGAGTGTAAGGGGTCCATGACGCCTGGTTCTCCTCTCCAGCTTGATATGGTTGGGGAGTTACTCACCTTTCCTTATTCCTTGAACATTTCCATCGCTTCCCTTGAAGAATTTCTTGTTAGTAATAGTACCTGGATGGAGGTTGAGACTGAAATTGCCGGCACTCTGCTTAATTTTACGGGTAATGTAAACGTTGCCCCGGCCCACAGAGCACTGGCCCTGCAGGTAAAGATTGAAGGCGAAAATTTAAAAAGTCTTGACCAGCTCTTGAAGGTTGATCTGCCACCGCTGGCTAAATACAGTGTTGAAACTGACCTTACACTGCAAAAACAGCGGTTTGATCTGAAAAATCTGTCTGTTTCGACCGGGAGCAGCAGTCTTGTTGGGACGGCAACCGTGGTTAAAGGGAAAAAGGTTACTGCTGAGGTCGATTTTCATTCACCATTGATTCAGCTTGATGATTTTGTGTTTGATGACTGGTCATGGTCAGGAGAAAAGGGATCGCAAGAAACAAAGCAACAGGAGGACACGGAGGAGAAAACCGCAGGTAAGGAAAAGACAGGAACAGAAGTACGAAAACTGGTTGATCCGGATTTGCTCGATGATTTTGATATTGCCCTGACCATTCGTGCCGATCAGGTACTGTCTGGTGTTGATCAGTTGGGCAGTGGTTCGTTGAAGGCAGCGTTACGTGACGGACGCATGGCAATTGAACCGCTTGAGTTACAGGTTCCGGGTGGGGAGATTAAGATGTCTGCCTCCATTAAACCAGGGCTGGAGGAATCTGACGCTACTTTTCGGGCAGTGATCCGTAATTTTGATATTGGTATTCTGGTTCGTCGGCAGGAGCCGGAAGCAAAAATGTCGGGTTTGGTCAATCTGGATGTGGATCTTCATTCTTCCGCAAACACCATTGATCAGATTTTTGCCAACGGTAACGGCTATTTTGATTTTTCAGGTCACCTTGAGAATCTTGGTGCCGGGATCATCGACCTGTGGGCAGTGAATTTGATCGCAGCCATTGTCTCAAGCACCGAGGAGGAACAGTCTGAAGTGAATTGTGCCGTTGGCAGGTGGTCTGTGGTAGATGGACTATTAACCCCAGATGTTTTTTTTATCGATACGAGCAAAATCCGTATCTGCGGCAAGGGGCAGGTTGATTTTAGGAAAAATACGGTGGAATTAACTGTTTCACCGATACCGAAGAAACCAGAATTTTTTAATCTTGCGACCCCGTTAAAGATCAGTGGTAGCTTTGAAAATATTAATTTTGGGCTTCGGAAAGGGGCGTTGGTGGGAACGGCTGCAAGGTTTCTTGCCAGCCCGGTGGTTGTACCGATAAAACGAGTTTTTTCCGATCAGATTCCCGAAGATGGCAACGATGCCTGCGGGGTGCCCCTGGGGCCTGACAATCGGACTAACGTAAGTGTTAATGGGTGTGACTGAATCCTGCCACCGGAGTGGACGGCTACCTTGATCAAACGATAGCGATCAATTATTGTAATACCATCTCCCTGGCGATTTGTTCAGCCTGCAAGGCATAGGTGCTTATATCGGTATTGGGCTTCATATCCAGATCAGACGCCAGTATTGTTTTTACTGAAAATCCGTAGAGCTTAAGATACATGCTATATCGCTTAAGCACATCTTCATGGGCGACACGGGTATCTACCTGTGAGAGGATGAGTAGTGCTATTTTTCCTTTGGGGAGACGACTGGCATCGGTAGGGTTTGAAATATATTCAGGCCGTATAAGCGACCACATTCTGTCGTAAAATGATTTGAACTGACCAGAGGTATCACCAAAATAGACAGGGGACGAGAACACTGTAATATCTGCAGTGAAGAGATCTTCTAATATTGGGGTAGCATCATCGCGTAGAATGCATTTTTCCGAACGGGTATGACACCCTTCACATCCCTGGCAACCTCTGTATTGCATGCCGTTGAGATAGTAATCTTTAACGGTGGCACCCCGGCGTTCGGCAGTCTCGGTGAATGCCTTGGCAATACGGGCCGTGGTACCATTTTTTCTCGGACTGCCAAGGATATTTATAATTTCCAATCGTTTCACCGCATTGTAGAGAGGTTAACACGTATCTGGTGAGTATGTTTGTTTGAAAAACGTACTAAAATGCTTTAGCATATTTTTACGAAATTATCCCTGATAATTAACAGGTCCGATCGATCCTGTTTCAATGAGACCGTTAGTGGGAAAGTGGTGTAGCCTACATCGGTTATCTCTGCCAGTTGTGATCACTCGTGATGGAAACCTGCTTCATTCGTTGGCGACAGGTTGTGATTTGGCTATTGTTGACCGCAAGGATATTTCTCCCGCCCCGCAACAGTTCCAGTGTCGAGAGGATTTTGTCAATATTTTCCGGCGATGACTGGAGACCGTCGATAAGGAAAACTGGCAGGTGGCCAAACAAAATCTGGTGCAATGCGGCCAGGCTCTGTATCAGATGAGGCATTGATGAAAAATTAGCTGTCAGAGAAATTGTTTTCCCTTGGGTGGCAACTTTAGCTGGAGAGGGTGTGGGGGAGAACATACTTTTTATACGTTGGTTTACTTTTTTCAACAAAGAGGCGGAGAGAGGCATGGACTGCTTGTTCAACAACTCGGTGAGCAAGGTAAGTGGGAGATGGTTATTTTGATCCCTCTGGTCTGTGAGGTGTATAAAAAAGGGGATTTGAGGATAAATCTCTTTTTTTGCCCGGATAAATCGTTGAGAACGCTGTGTTGCATGTAGCAGGATTGCATAAATTTTTTTTTGGGCAGGATCTAACGCGGTTGAAAGGGCCGTAAGTTGATTGATGAGGGCTTTGTCCAATCCACGGTGCAGGCGGTCTGTGCCTTTTCGTAGCGCAATCATCTCTTTGAGTGGTTGGAGCAGTTCTGGTGGGTACGGTCTTGTTAGATCATTAAGCAGTTGTCGTAGTTGCTGATCGATTTCGCTCCATCTGGTCGAGCTTGATAATTCAACAAAATTCATCCAACGGCTGTGGTCAATACGGCGGCCTACTTCAATTCGATCGAGTTCATACAGCGCTTCGTCAATCATGGCAAGGTTCTTTACCAAGGTGCTGTCTGCTGAAAAAATAGCAAATGCCGCTGTTTTTTTCTGTGTAAGAACATGTTTGGTATGGCCATGTTGGCTGACAGTCTTCCTCGTGTTTTCTATGAGTGGCTGCAGATGGGAGGAAGAAGGCGGCTGTATTGTCTGCAACAGTTCAAACACTGCCTGTACAGCTTTGCTGTCTTCGCTGGCAAGGATATTCACGCCACCTTTGACCGTTATCCAATGCGTGTCCGCAACCACTGTATGTGCTCGAATCCGAAATTGGAGCAGTTCCATTGTTTCCTGACGACCAAGAGGTTAATGTTGTTTATGAGAAAAGATAGACACGAAGTGGCATTTGTGCCACTATGCTGGGTGTTCTCGAATTGGCCGGCAAGAAGTTTGTTTTGGTAAAAGAGAAATAACTTGACATCTTTTCCCCGGATGGGAAACTGTACATAGATTACTAGCTTTTTGTATCCCTCTAACCCCCTTTGTTACATATGAAATCCGTCTTGCAGACACTTTTCAAATCAAAAGTGCAGCCTCTGGTTGAAGCTGTCCCGCCTCAGGAGAAAAAGCAATGGGGACAACAGCCAGAGGAGACAAGTAAGGTCTCGTTGCAAGGTGATATTTCGGCAATTGCGATTGATGATATTTTTCAACTTCTTGATCACGCAGGACTTACCGGAGAATTGGAAGTTCTTACCACTGGGAATAGTGGATGCTTTTTTTTCACCAAGGGGTTGTTGGTCTTTGGCATGCTGGAAACCAGTCAGAAAAAGATCGGTGAGATTTTGCTGGCTGAACAACAGATTACTTCGCAACAGTTGGAGGAGTGTCTCGTCATCCACCGAGCAGGTGATCGCCAGCAGCGACTTGGGCACATCTTGATCCAACAAGGCTACATTCATCCAGACAACCTGACGTCTTCCCTTGGCCGACAGATAAAGGATGCCTTTTTTGAGGCCCTTTCCTGGAAAGAGGGTACCTTCTTTTTTTACATTGATCAGACCCCTAAGCAAGATCGGTTGTTAGTTAACGAGCGCGTAGACCATTTGCTTTTGGAAGGTATGGTCTATATAGATGATAACAACGCCTGACTTTTTCTTTCCCCCATTCTTACCTTTTTGCCACTTATTTTTCAGAACGCATACTTTCTGTTCGATAATACTGTTTCCCTGTAGTATAGGGCGGTAACACGCGGGAGCGTCATTCACAGGATATTTAAAAAATGTATAATTCTGCCCACGGGTAGGAATTTGGTCTCTGCCTATAGGGAGCGTTCAGCATCAATCATGGACTCTGAAAACGTATTTCAACACCTTCTCCAGATCATCGAACGGTATCACGAAAACCTTACCCAGGGGCGATTTGTTGCCTACCATGAACCCGAGGATCTCAATACTCTACTCCAGTTGGATGAGCAGACAGAGGGGGATTGGGCAAAGCTTTTCCAGTGGGTGGAAAAATATCTAGCCTATGCTGTTAAAACAGGGAATCCAGCCTATGTTAATCGCATGTGGGCAGGGGCTAATCTTCCTTCTATTATCGGCGAAATAGTGACTGCGGTCTCCAATACCTCAGCGTGTACCTTTGAGACTGCTCCTGTGTCCACGTTGATGGAACAATACATGCTGCGGGAAATGCTTAATCTTGCCGGTTTTGAAGATGGGGTCGGCCAGATGACGACAGGCTCCAGTAATGCCAATATGATCGTCATGATGGCTGCTCGCAATGTCGTCTGTGAGGTGGGTAAGTCTTCTGGTTTGTTCGGTCAGCCAAGACTTTGTGCCTTTGTTAACGGTGATGCTCATTATTCCATGGATCGAGCAGCAGCGATTCTAGGGATAGGAACGGATAATCTGATCAAGCTCCAAACCGATAGTCATGGCAGAATGGATCTTGAGGACCTTGAGCAGCAGATTGTAAAGGCAAAGGAAGATGGTGCGATTCCATTTTTCGTTGCAGCAACCGCTGGGACAACAGTTCGCGGAGCGTATGATCCGATTGAACCTTTGTTGGCATTGCGTGAGCAACATGGTTTTTGGCTGCATGTGGATGGGGCTTGGGGCGGGGCAGCAATTTTAAGCGATAAGCTGCGATCACGATATCTGCCGTATGTGGGGGAAGCAGATTCCTTTACCCTGGATTTTCACAAAATGCTTGGTACTGCCCTGATGTGTAATACGGTGCTTTTTAACAAACGCCCTGCCATCTTGCAGCAAATATGCAGTGCTGGTGATGAGAGTTACATCTTTCGCAAGGGTGCTGGGGGAGAGCTGCGGGATCTTGGGAGCCAGTCGCTGCAATGTGGCAGAAAGGTGGATGCTCTGAAGTGGTTTCTTGACTGGAAATTTTACGGGCGTAAAGGGCTGGCTAAGAGAGTTGAAGGGTACCTCGAACTCTGTAGGTATGCAGAGGCATACATACATGATGCGGTAGAGTTGGAGATGGTAGTTCCACGGGAATCCTTTAATGTCTGTTTCCGCTATAAACCGCCCCAAGGTGAGTCGGTAGTCGCTTTTAATATCAGACTGCGCAACCGTATGCAGCAAAAGGAACGGGGACTGGTCGGTACCGGATATGTCGACGGTCAACTGGCCCTCAGGCTATTAGTAACAAACATTAATGTGGGGAAGCCGGAGCTTGATACTTTTTTTGAAAATATTCTTTTGACAGGTCGTGAGATAATGGAAACCCCATGATGGTGCCTTACCGTTGACCTGTAACTGCTCAGCAGTGCTCCAAATGAGTACAAGCAGGCTGGATAACTATAGTAATGCTCTATTTTCCTGCCTGATCGTGCGTAGGTGGTGCTGCTTCCTAAGTAACAAAATGGCATCAACGGCAAAAAAACAATTGAAATCAAGGCGTTTTTACATTTTTAAGTTTTTTGAAATCCGTTTATGCAAGTTACTTTTCAAATAGAGGCCAGTGCCCCGGTTGAACTGCTGAAGTTACGGTTATAGTTTTTATGTAAGTACGTCTATGCCTGTTCCTCGATGCCTTGTTTCTATTTTTTGTTGTTCTGTCTGTGGAAGGCCTTCGTACTCTACATCTCCTCCTCCCTTCCTCTAACTCACTGTTATTTAACTTTTTTGGCAAGATAAGATTGCAGGATGCCCTTTTCTACGTTTTATTACTTACCAGCTAATGTCTGTACCAAGAATTTGAGTGGAAAAGGGGTGGGTATTAATGAGTGAGAGTGATTTCCAGGTAACACAGAAGCAGGCTGCCGATTATCTCAATGTCTCTACCAAAACCATCAGCAGGTATCGAAAAAAAGGGTTGCCGTACAAGATGATATTGAACCCTGTTACCGGTAAGCAGGAGGTTCGGTTTCGTCAGCAAGATCTTAAA
>JAUVLX010000134.1 GCA_030600525.1 Desulfobulbus sp.
AGAACCATATACGACACCTGCCCAGTGAGTCCGAGGGTCCATTTTTCATGAACATTTGCTATAATACCAGCGGATAAGGTTGGGCCGACGTCAAGGGCATGGTTGAATCGATCAGAAACAAGCACTGTCCCCCCTGCTAAACCGTACAGCAGGCTATCCTTGCTCAACTCTCGACTAAAGCCAAAGCCTACTTCACCAGTGACTGCTAATTTTCGTTTGCTGTCTCCAACCCTCAGCCGTTGCAACGAAAGTTTGGTTTTCCAGGCAAGGGGTGCAGCCACTATCGTTGCCGGAGCGGCTGAGAGGATATTGAGCAGATCAAAGGATTCGAGCTGGAACCTTTCCTTCTCAGGGTAATAACGAAACTGTGGATGTAGAGCCTCTATTTGTACACCCTTTTCAAATCCACCCGGCGGATCAAAAACATCGTGAAATACCGGTCGGATACCGAATTGCAGATAGGGTTGCTGCCCATAGCTGCCTATGTCAAAATTGAGACGGCTGACCGCGTGGCCCTGATCGGGACGAACTCCAGGTATAGCCACAGAAGGAGATAGCACAGATATCTCTATGGTGCTGCGCAAGGTGTCTATGAGGTGAAGGCGATCATCATTGGTTTCTTCTTCCTCATTTATCATGCCGACAGCCACCCCGTATTGATAATAGAGGTGGGCAAATTCAAGTAACTGAGCCGTATCAAATGCACTCAGGTCATAAACGCACAAATCGGTAACGGCAACCTTGCCAATAGCCATCTCTTTGGCTAAGGCAACAAGTGACACATCCATTGCAGCTGCACGTAACTCAAGCTGTGTCCTTAAACTGGGTCGGTAGGTAGCTTGTCCATGTATACCAGCACTCCCTACGATATCCCTTACAGTATCAACCGGAACATTCCAAAAACGGTACGATGAGTCTGTTAAATCCAAAGTAGGCCGTACAGCTTCAAGAAGTGCCAGCAACTGAAAAGAACAATTTTCGTCAAAAAAATAGTAGGAAAAACCAGCATTACGGAGTTCCCACACATGAAACAGGAGATATCGCGTTTCGTCTGCACTGAGATTGAGGGGATACTCCCATATATCTCGATTTTCCAGTTGCCCGTATCGATTTGCCTGGATGTAATAGGGTTCTGCTGTAAAGGCACCGGTATACCCGCCAAATATCCCTTTTGCAGCGTAACGCAGCCCATGTTCTTGTTCCGTAATGGCAGCAAAGCCGATACTGGCTGTTAACAAAGGATGAATTGGAGAATACTCGCCGGAATCTATCCGCAAAAGCGTATGCCCGAACATGGAGGCAGGATTATTGAGATAGGAGACAGGGAACACAAGGGTCACCCCGGAGGGCTTCATCCCTGCCAACCACAGGCCGAGTTGCTCGCACTGCGGTTCGGGTTCTGGAAAGGTGGAAGCCTCTCCAGCAAGTTTTGTTTTGAGATAATGGTAACGGGCGGGGTATTGACAACGCTTGTCTTTTTCTCCGTTGCCAGCATTGCCACCAAACAGCTGAGTCAGCGTAGCCTCACCTTCAGCAACCGGATCGTATTTGCCTGTTGGAGTTAGAAAAAAAGAGCCACTGTCTATGCGGCTCTCAGCTTTGCTGAACTGGGTCTTTTGCTCATAATGCAACAGCCGCAACCATGCTGGAGAGTGCCACAGCTGCATCTGAGCTGCACGTTGATGCAATTTCCCTAAGGACGATTGAGCACTGTGTACATTTTCCAATACAGGGGAACCAAACAGCAAAAACAACCAAAGAAAGAGAGGCACCTTTCTGTACACCTTACCTCTTCGCCTCTCCTTCTTATCGATCATTCTCTTATAAAAAAATATCGCCGAAAATCCCTATTGATAGGTTATATCTGCTGCGATCAGCCTATCATAAAGAGTGACAAGCATCTGCTGGGGGGTTGTGGAAGGTGAGGGATAAAGCTGACTATAAGTATTTTTGGTAATCAGAAAAAAATTCTCCTCGTCATTTGCGGGAACATGTAACAAACCACCCAAGGCAGCAAGGTGTTCCCCTTCACCTGCCGCCATTTCGCCCTTAAGCGCTATAAAGTTAGCCTGAGTAAACGCCTCAACTCCGGCACTGCTGCTTCCCGAAGAACCGGGGCTGGTACTCGATGTAGCATCGAGGGTAGCGTTAGTTGTTTTATCAAACGTTTTGGTAGAGCTTTCTGTGGGGGCTGTGGTGGTCGCACACCCTGACAGTAACCCGAGAACAACCAACCCCAATGCAATAGTAGAAAAATATTTCAAAGATATACTCCTGTAAATGTTTTGCGAAGAGTGATGCATAGACTTCTTTGTCTCAACCAAAAAGACAGGACAAGATATTCTAAGTCAAACATATACGTCAACCTGTATCCTTCATTGTCTGCAATTGAGCCATCCATGCAACTTGCTAATTGAGACAACGTTCATTATAGTATTCGGATCTATACGAATATTTATAAACCTCAGGCCTGTTAAGGCCTTTTCTCATTTTATAAGGACCAATTTCAATGTTGAAAACACTCGCTTTCTGTGCCCTGCTCGCCCTCCCTGCGACTGTTCATGCCGCTGAAACAAATGCCATGAACAGTTCAGGCGACCTTAACTGGTCAACTCAAAAAAGCTGGAAAATGGATGTTGCTCCGGTTGCCTTTGTCCAGTCTCTTGACAATAAAAAAACTTTTGTACTTGGGGCAGATGCCAAAGTACACATATTCAATGCTAATGGAAAAAAGTTGGGTGCCTTACCGGTATCAGCAGATGTTATAGATATTGACATTGCCCCGCGTGGTGAAGTCCTGTACCTGCTCAACAAGGGCGATCGCAGTTTTACCGCTCTGGATATAAGCTTTACCCAGAATATCGACTTCAGTACAGCCCCGATCCTCGGCAACCCAAATGCCCCGATCACTCTGGTTGAATTTTCCGATTTTGAATGCCCTTACTGCAGTAAAGTAAAACCAATTCTCGATAAGCTCCTCAAAGCCAATCCGGACACATTAAAAGTCGCATTTAAACATTTAGCCCTCCGCATGCACCCCCAGGCTGAAACAGCTGCTCTGGCCGCTATTGCTGCTCAGAAACAAGGCAAATTCTGGGAAATGCATGATGAACTTTTCAAAACCGAAAAATTAACTCCGCAAGCGATAGAAGCAGCGGCCCAAAAAATTGGTTTGAACATGGAACAATTTAAAAAAGACAAAGATGCTACAGCTAGCCGCCAGCAACTTGCCAGAGACATGTTTGACGCCCAAAAATCCGAGATAACAGGTACCCCCACCCTCTTTATCAATGGTGTCCGGGCAAAAAGCCGGTCACTTAAAGATCTTCAGGCAATGGTTGACCAGGCGCTGGAGAACAGCAGTGCGAAATAAGGTAAAAAATGGACCAGACATGAACTCAACGATCACAAAGGATCTTGAGTTCATAGACAACACCACCGCGCAGATCCTCTTTGGTGAATTTAATAAAAACCTGCACACCATTGAACAGGCAACCGGGGTCAGCATTCATGTTCGGGGTAACCATGTTCAGCTCGAAGGAAGAAACCATGCCGTCGGTATAGCCGAATCAACCCTGAAACAGCTGTACACCCTTATCCAGAAAGGCTACCCGGTCTTTACCCAAGATATCGCTTTTGGGGTGAGGATCCTCGAATCCTCGCCCAAAACAACGCTGGAAGAGATTTTTTTAGATAAGGTGTATATCACCTCACGCAAGCGGGTTATCTCTCCCAAATCTGTCAACCAAAAGCGCTACATAGAAAAAATCCGCAACAATGATATTGTCTTTGGCATTGGTCCAGCAGGCACGGGGAAGACATATCTTGCTGTTGCCATGGCAGTTTCTGCTTTGACCAGTGAACAGGTCGACACCATTATCCTCACACGGCCAGCTGTAGAAGCTGGAGAAAAACTCGGTTTTCTTCCGGGTGATTTAGCACAAAAGGTCGACCCTTACCTTCGCCCTCTGACTGATGCGTTAAACGATATGCTAGGTCAGACAAAGGCCCAGGAATTAATCGAACGTGGAATCATCGAAATTGCCCCGTTGGCGTTCATGCGTGGCCGCACCCTGAACAACGCTTTCATTATCCTGGATGAGGCCCAAAATACGACCAGAGAGCAGATGAAAATGTTTCTGACCAGGATAGGATTTGACTCACAGGCCGTTATTACTGGTGACGTCACCCAGATCGACCTGCCTGGCAATAAACACTCAGGCCTTGTTGAAGCCAAACGGATTTTAAACGATATCCAGGGGATCGGATTCGCTCACTTATCCAAATCCGATGTGGTACGTCACCCCCTGGTTCAGGAAATCATCCATGCCTACGAAAAACAGACAACGCCTCAACAATAATGGACTCGTAAAAAGTCCATAACACCCCAAAAGATGGCTAAGTTAAAACACAGGTATACAATGAGAGGTATTTTTTATGGTGCGAAGGCATATATAAGGTATGTCGAGTACCATGAGAAATGCCACGACGCCGTAAACCGATGTTTTTACGACGCCATCAACAATAGTAAACCCACCATAGCTGCCTCCCCTCTATGCCCATGAACATTTCCTGCACTTCTACCATCGATTCTCTCAAGCTTAATCATACTCTGCTTAAACACCGTACTGCTGCCCTTCTCTCTCAGCTGGAGTTAAAAAACGTACAGCTCAGCATCGTGTTTATGAGTGATCCTGAAATAGCGAATTACAATCTACAATATCGTAACAAAACCGGCCCCACCAATGTCCTTTCTTTCCCAATGGATTCTTCTGACAGCCATTTTATGGTGCCAGCCAATGAGCTCGGAGATATACTTATTTCAGTCGAGACAGCTGAGAGGGAGGCTAGGAAACAGGGAGTAACCCTCCATCATCGATTAACAGAACTTGTCATCCATGGGGTGCTCCACCTTATCGGCTTTGACCATGAACAATCAGAAAAAGAAGCCATTGAAATGTGGGATAAAGAAAAAATTCTTTTTCAGCAACTTAAAACATCCAGGAGAATTACTATGCCGCATCTTGCCATCAATGTTGACCATGTTGCAACAGTACGCCAGGCCCGTGGAATTAATGAACCAGATCCAGTTCTCGCTGCCGGCATATGTGAACTTGCCGGCGCAGAAGGAATAGTGGCCCATCTACGGGAAGACAGGCGCCACATGCAAGACAGAGACATTCGTCTGCTGCGTCAAACCATTAAAACCAAACTCAATCTTGAAATGGCAATAGCCAATGAAATAATTGACATCGCCCTTGAAATAAAACCAGACATGATCACCTTGGTTCCAGAAAAAAGGCAGGAACTGACCACAGAAGGCGGGCTTGATGTTATCGGCAATCTCAAAAAGGTGAAAAAGACCATCGCAAAAATGAACAAGGCGGGGATACCTGTCTCACTGTTCATTGATCCTGATGCTGAACAGGTTGAGGCATCCGCAGAAATAGGTGCAACCTTTGTGGAATTACATACTGGCCGCTACTGTGATGCGCAAAGCGAAAAAGAACAAGGGCAGGAATTTCGCCTGATTGAACACGCTGCAGAGCTTGCTTTTGAATCAGGCTTGCGGGTTAATGCCGGGCATGGCCTGGATTACAGGAACGCCGGTCCTATCGCTGCTCTACCAACCATTGAAGAACTCAGTATTGGCCATTCGGTCATCAGCAGGGCGGTCATAGTAGGACTGGATCAGGCTGTTCGTGAAATGTGCGCTATTGTCAAAGCTCCTTACTAAACCCTGTAATATCCTCATTAGATCCAAGAACAATCAGGATATCACCAGAATAGATACAGGTAACAGGTTTCGGGTTAAAGAGCATGGTGTCATCTTCTCTTTTAATGGCAACCACAATCACGTCATATTTTTTTCTAATTTCAGACTCTATCAAATTTTTACCAATTAAGGGTGAGCTTGAACTCACCCTGAGTTCTTCCATGAGCAGGTCCAATTCTCCGGCACGCATGGTCAAATCTATAAAATCAGTTACCGTTGGCCGCACAACCAGATGGGCCATCCTCCGTGCCCCTATCGCATAAGGCGATATAACCTTTGACGCTCCGGCCCGCATAAGCTTTGTCTGCACACCGGCAGCACCACTTGAACGGGTTAAAATGTAAAGCTCAGGATTGAGCCCTCTTGCCGTCAGCGTGATGTAGAGATTATCGGCATCCGTACGAACCACGGAGATCAACCCCTTTGCTTTTTTAATACCGGCAGTGAGTAGGACGTCATCATCAGCGGCCTCTCCCTCGAAGGCGAGATAATTTAGTTCATCTATATCTTTGACGACCTCCGGATCGTTATCGATA
The DNA here is from genome assembly GCA_030600525.1 of Desulfobulbus sp. Classification (GTDB taxonomy): domain Bacteria; phylum Desulfobacterota; class Desulfobulbia; order Desulfobulbales; family Desulfobulbaceae; genus Desulfogranum. Next base: position 6,313 of record JAUVLX010000134.1, read on the forward strand.
ACCACAAATTGCCGCTCGTTTTCTTGTAGAATCTTACAAATTTCTTTGCCAATCCTGCCAAAGCCACACACTAGATAATGATCTTGAAGACGCGCAACATGCTGCTTCATTTTCCTTCTCCTATACAGTCCACGTATTTCTCCCTCAATCATGGTTTCAGTAATCTTGCTGAACGTATACATCACAAAGCTGACGCTGGTGATGACAAGAAAAACCGTAAAAACTTTGCCGGAAGGATGAATCGGGACAATATCACCGTAGCCAACGGTAAAAACGGTAATAATGGTTAAATACAAACCGCCCCAAAAGCTGGTATTTTCAAGCAGCATATAGCCGATGGTACCAACAACAAGGAGCATTAAAAATAAACTACTTATAATAAGAGCTTTACGCATCTGTCGGCCAATGTAAAAATACTTTTAATGTCTGATAATTATTCTAGCATATCATACAATTTTCATTTTTTCTTTATGTTAAGCTCCTGAAACCTCAGTGGCTTTATCGCATTTGTGGTTTGACAAATATTGCCCGGCTGTGTATACAATAGCGCACAAAGCCTGGATGGCGGAACTGGTAGACGCAAGGGACTTAAAATCCCTCGGTCGTATGACTGTGCGAGTTCGATTCTCGCTCCGGGCACCAAGGAATATCAAGGGGTTAGCTTTCACGAGCTAACCCCTTTTCCGTTCCCCCTCCTTGCCACATCTGACTACATTTGACTACACCCCTTTATTAAGAGCCTAATTTAAGGCACGTCCAATAGAAATAGAACGCTCTTTTATTTTTGAGATAGAAGAAAAGAGGTCTTGAGTTAACCGTGCTCGGTCATACATTTGCTGGGGACTAAGATTAACTTTCGTGTTTCCATCTCTCAGCCGGTCTTGGTAGGTAGAGATTGCCCACCCACAAAGGGTGTGGAAGGTATCCAGCAAGTCAGATACATCTTCATGAAGTTCTTCAAAATAGAGAAGAGAAATCATTTCTACTCGATTAACAGGTGACTCTTTCTCGGACATTGGTTTGTTATAGAGGAATAGTGAGTATTGATAATTGTCAAACCACCCCATTATATAGGTAGTAGCGGTGACCAGCTCCTCCAGCTTATCACGTCTCAACTTCCGGTATACACCCTTCGCGTTCATTTTTTGGTTTAAGTAGTTTCCTAAAAAGCCACCACCTGTAGCTAGCGCAGCACCAAATGAAAGCATAATAATATCCTTAAACATTAACCCCCACTTGGCACCTTCTGATACAGCCTCGGCAGCCATCCTTCCTCCTATTAACAATTGGCATCATATTATTTTAACTACTAAATACTTATACAATACCTCATTTTTTTGTCACCCAAGCTTCATTCTAAATGCTGATGCAATTCATGATTTTTAATGATAGAAAGGTACTTCCTGAACAAACAGTAAAGCGGGGCTAAGCAGCGCGACACTTTCACAGAAGAGACTAAAGGGGTCAGACCCCACTAAACTATTCGCTGAACAAAACATTTTTGGCAATCCTTTCTGAGAGCCATCTGTTACTTAGTGTTTGTGTAGCCATAGTTACCTCGGCATCAAGCCATCTGAGACCTAAAAAGCGATTGTGCCAATTGCCGTATCCCAAAAAAACAGCCGCGTAAATAGCGAAATATAATGAGTTCTACAGTCCTTATCGCAGAAAAACCCTCTGTAGCCCGTGATCTTGCTAAATTTTTAGGCATATCAGGCCAGGGAGACGGCTTTATTCGATGTAAAAATGACACCGTCTGCACCTGGTGCGTAGGCCACATCCTGGAACAGGCACAACCGCATATATATGACGAAAAATATAAACAATGGAGGGCGGAGGATTTACCTATTATTCCAAACGAATGGATCCTGCTGCCCATTGACAGAACCAAAAAACAGTTAATGATAATCAAAAACTTGCTCAAAGATGCCCGCAATGTGATCAATGCCGGTGATCCTGAGCGAGAGGGGCAGCTGATTGTCGATGAGGTGCTCGATTACCTCAACTATAGCGGTCCTGCCAAAAGGCTCTGGATATCTGCCTTGGATGAACGAACAATAAAAAAGGGATTTTCCAAGCTGCGGGACAACAATGATTTTTTGAACATCAAAAACGCCGCGATTTGCCGAGCAAATGCTGATTGGTTGATTGGCCTCAATGTCACCCGCGGCCTGACCCTTGCAGCCCGTGCCCGGGGGACCGTGCTTTCAGCCGGGAGAGTCCAGACGCCGACCCTTTCCCTGGTTGTCGACCGGGATCGTGAAGTTGAGAATTTTGTCAAAAAACCTTTTTGGCAGATCAAGGCCATAGTCCAACACGAGAAAGGACAATTTATCGCAACCTGGGAACCAGGGGAGCTGTCAAAAGGTGTCGACCACGATGGCAGGTTAATTGATGAAGCAACAGCCGACGAGCTCATCAATCTATTCGCCGGCATCCAGGCCGAGGTGGTGGATTACAAGAAAAACCTGAAAAAGAAGGCCCCTCCCTTACCCTTCATGTTATCTGATCTGCAGAAGAGAGCCGAGGATAAGTTCGGATATTCACCCAAAAAGACCCTCGATATTGGTCAAGGGCTCTACGAAAAAAAGAAATGTCTAACCTATATGCGTACCGAATGCCGCTACCTGCCCGATGAGATGCAT
>JAUVLX010000115.1 GCA_030600525.1 Desulfobulbus sp.
TCGATCAGTATCTCTACCAAATCTTTTTGGTTGTTCATCACGGTACGTATATCTTTATAGGCACCAGGTGCCTCATCTAAATCCCGTTTTCCCCTCAACCCGTGTAAAATACGCTTCTTTTCAAGCTGAGCAATTTCCTGCTGCAAATCCAGGCTGCGCTGGGCCTGTTTCCGACCAAGAATGCGTCCTGCCCCATGCGAACACGATGCAAAAGAATCAGGATTTCCCAGTCCGCGGACAATGTAGCTTGAACTGCCTTGAGATCCAGGAATAATCCCGAGTTCTCCTGCAAATGCCCTGGTTGCTCCTTTACGATGCACCAGGACCTGTTGGCCAAAATGAATTTCTTCAGCGGCGTAATTATGGGCAACATCCAAAAGGGGTTCAAAGTTTTCACAGCCCGTTACATCGCTCACTATATCCTGTACTCGGCGCATCATCTCCCACCGGTTGGCCCGGGCAAAAGCGACGCAATAATTCATCTCACTCAGATAAAGTACAGCCTCTTTGCTCTTCAGCGGGAGAGAAGCAAGCTGCCACTGTTTTGGCACCTTCAGACCAGTATCAAGATTTTCTTTCTTTGCCAGCTTATTATAATAGGCCGCAACTTTGTACCCAAGGTTCCTGCTTCCGGAATGGACCATCAACCAGACATGTCCATCGCTTCCCTGCTGCAGCTCTATAAAATGATTTCCACCGCCAAGGGTTCCTACCTGGTGCCTGCCGCTGTCATATTCACGAGCAACTACGGGAAGTTCTTTATCGACTTCGCCACTTGGCAACCCTGGCATGATCAAATTCGGACAAGGGTCACGGTGATGCTTAAACCCAAGAGGAATGGCTTTACGTATCCTGCCTACAATCATCTTCAGCTGATCAATGGTTGCCTCTGCTATCCCTGTTTTTACCGCGCACATGCCGCAGCCGATATCAACCCCTACAGCATTGGGGATAACAGCCCCCCTAGTGGCGAGAACACCACCGATAGGCATACCGTAACCGACATGGGCATCGGGCATGATGGCAACATGGTGAAAGGCAAACGGTAAGTTGGCCAGATTTCTTGCCTGTTGCAGCGCATCTGGATCGAGATCATCGAGCCAAAGCAAGAGTGGTATTTTTTCAGATTCTATTCTCTTTTTCATGAGAGCACTTGCTGATTTTTTTCATAGGTATATAGTGCAGCTCCACTGTATTTTCTTGAGAACCAAGTAAACTTCGACCCTTCTTTACCTTCTTAAATCAGGCGATTTAACATATGACAGCAGAAAACATGTTCCTCAATCTGTGGACAGGGCTGGGCTGGCCTCTTATCCGGTTACTCTTTTTCATCTCTGTTGGGCTGATGGTAGCCAACTTTATCGAGGCGCTTAACTGGACACGAAAACTTGCCTTTATTGCAAAGCCGTTGACCCGTTTCGGCCATCTCTCCTCCCTGACAGGAGCCTCTTTTTCCATGGCCTTTTTTTCAGGAGTAGCAGCTAACACGATGTTGTCGGAAGGGTATGAAAAACAAACGATCACCAAAAGAGAACTCATCCTGGCAAATCTGTTCAACAGCCTTCCCACCTATTTCCTCCATCTACCAACTACCTTTTTCATTACCGCGCCGCTTATCAAGGGGGCGGCTGTCGTTTACGTCGGCCTGACATTTGGCGCGGCTATACTGCGCACCTTATTCATTACCATTCTAGCCCATTTCCTGCTGCCGTCCAAAACCGTTGTTAATGAGAAATTTAAACGAGCAGAAACAGCCACATTTAAAAGCGCCCTCGCCAACACACTGAAAAGATTCAAAAAACGTATAAAGAAGATCATTCGTTTTACTGTACCTATCTATACACTTTTTTACTTCTTTAACCAGTTCGGCCTCTTTGACCTTCTTGAGCAATTCATGGCCGACCATTTCACCTGGCTTGCCTGGCTCTCTCCGCAGGCAATGTCGATTATAGTGCTGCATGTAGCGGCTGAATTTTCAGCAGGTCTCGCTGCAGCAGGAGTCATGCTGGCTGACGGCACCATGGAAACACGGGAAGTAATACTCGCCCTGCTGGTAGGCAACATTTTATCTTCGCCAATTCGCGCTGTGCGCCACCAATTTCCTTATTATGCCGGAATATTTAAACCAGCCCTAGCCACTCAGCTGATTTTTTTCTCACAAAGCTTCCGTACCCTGAGCATTGCCTGTATGGCTTTGCTCTACTTTTTTATCAGTATGTAGACTTTCGCACCAAACACGTGATAAAATAGCAAGAAGGCTCCTTGGAAAATTGACAGCGAAAAAACCAAAAAAAAGAAGGCGAGAGAAATGAAAAAGACCGTACTAGTGGCCATTGATGGTTCTGTATACAGTTCCAACAGCCTGGATTACCTGATTAAATTATTCGATAACGACAGCAGCTTCCATATACATCTCATCAGTGTTGTCCCTTCTGGAGGCTCCAGCCAGGACTGGATGTTTGATGTCGATCCGTTACGCCAACAATCCCCCTTAACCGAAAAACGCTCCCGGGTTGCGCACCGATACCTTAAGGATGCTAAGGCAAGACTCATCCGTAACGGTTTTTCCAAGGACCAGGTCAGCTACAGTGCCAAGACTTCTTCAACGTCCATATCAACAGCACTGCATCAGGAGGCCCACCAGGGACAATACGACTCCATTCTCATTGGCCGTCGAGGGATCGGCACCGTCGGTGGCCTCTTTTTCGGTAGTACCTCTGCAGATTTTATCGAGAAATGCCACGAAATCCCCATGTGGATTATTGATGGAGAGATTGTTTCCAGACGCTTCCTCCTTGCAGTACAAAGTCAGCCGGAATCACTCATGGCCGCAGACCACCTTGCTTTTATGCTGCAGGATCACCCTAGAGCAGAAATATGCCTTTACCACTCCAACAGTATGTTTGGCAGGCAACAACCAGCAAAGCCTGAACATTTTCACCCCCAGTGGGGAGAACAGTGGTGTGAACAATATCTGGACCTGGAAAACTTTCTGTTCTATGCCCATGCTCAGGTTCTGATTGACAACGGCATCCCCAGAAACCGCATTTCTCAACTGCCAGCGCAGATGCATCTGGACGTCGGGGCAGACCTGCTCCGCCAGGCAAAAAAACACAACTGCGGCACTATCGTTATCGGCCGCAGAGGCCGACAGGTAGGAAAAGGCCTGCTGAAAGGTGTCTCTGACCGAGCGGTACAGCAGGCCCAAAACATAGCCATTTGGCTTATCGGATGACCGGCTGAAAAAGCTTATTTCCCCGAACTGACGACAACCTCTGCTGCTAACTCCGGGCTGAGGTATTCTTCAGCCAATTGCCTGAGTTCCCCTGCAGTTATTGACTGAAAATCCTTAACAATGGAAAGCGGCCATTGAAGCTGTTCCGAATGCCTGCTGGAAAGCACCATAACCGCATTTAGCCAATAGCTGTTATTGCGCTGCATATCACGAATGGAGGTCAAGGTCGGTTCCAGTGCACGCTCCAATTCCTGGTTATCGATATCCTGTTGTCCCAACTCAGCGGCAACCTCCTTAACCAGCCCTGCCATGATACGAGCCTGATCAGGAGAGACCGTCAGCTTACTCTGCAGTATCCCAAACCCTTCATGGGTCCGACTGGATTGATTGTACACAACCGGCGAGTAGGTTGCTCCCAGCTCTTCCCTGACTTTCAGGCGCAAGCGATCGCCAAGTACTGAGGCCAACAGGTTCAATCTTCTTGTCCGTGAAATATCCCAAAAATCATCGGTTTGCCAGGCAACGGTAACGAGAGCCTTGTCAATGGAACTGTTTACATGGTGAAAAAAGTGCTGTCCTTGAGGAAACAAAACCGTAGCAGGTTGGCCCGAAGTCTCCTCGATACGGTTTTCCTGACCAAAATAACGCTGCGCCAGAGCCAAAGCGTGTTGCTGATCAATATCCCCCACAATGTTTATCTCTAACGGCGCGCCAGAGAAAACAGGTTGCAGCCATTCAACAACCTGATCAAGTTGAACATCCTTAACCTGAATACGGGTTGCCATGGTATAAAAGGGATTATCACCGGTCAACAATTTTGCCCCGACCAACTGCCCCTGTCCCTCAACCGTATTTTGTATCTGGTCATACATCTTCCCTGCACGTTCCCTGCTTTTCTCAAAAGCAGTCTTCCGAAATGCAGGATCATGCAGCTGGGCGTATATAAGCTGCAGCAACATCTCAAACTCTTCGGCCAAACTTGTGCCGGTCAACGACAGGCTCTCCGACCCTACCTTAAAACCAAGCTCAACATTGGTCCCCGCAAAAACTTGATTCAACTGTTCACGGGTCAAGCCACCGACCCCGCTCTCCCTAACCACACCTTCGGCAAGCCTGGCCATTCCAGCAGTGGGTTCGGATAATTTTCCCTGACCAAAATGGACGGCCACCTGTACCTGATGCCGCTGATAAGGGGTTTTCTTAAAATTTATCCGTACCCCACCAGCCAGCAGGACCGTTTCCATGCCAATGGTTTCGTAGCTTTTTCGCTCCTGCACTTTGCCAATGGTAGTAGGCACTTCAAGATACGGAAAATGCAAACTTTTTTCATCCTCCCATCCTAATGCTGCAACCCCGCTTTGAGCAGCAAGCACTTTTACTATCTGCTCCTTGGCCTGTCCCTTGTCACTACCAAGATCAACGGTCCCAACCACCTGTACCAAGCGTCGTTCTCTTTTCCAGAGACGGGCAAAAGCCTGTTCTGCATCAACAACAGTCATCGCCTCAAGCATGGGCTTATAAAGAGCGAGTTCCTGTGCAGGTGAAAGGATCACCTCATCACTATTGAGCTTACGGATAATTTCAGCAGCAATCGTGGAACTGCTTCGGGTCTTTGCTGTTTGTTGCTGTTTCTTTAAATACGCAAGTAGTTCTTTTTTAATCCTCTCCAGTTCACCTGCTCTAAAACCAGAATCCAGGGTCTGGTTAACAGCCTGCTGCAGAATGGATAATCCTTCCTGCCACCGGGTATTATCGGTTGAAGCAGTAATTGTGGCATACCCCAGGGCATCAAGAAAAATACCTGAGTACACATCCGCACTCGTAAAAGGACTACCAGGTTTGCGGGCAAGTTTCTCCAATCGATTGTTAAGTATAGAAGCAGCCACATAGGCATACAGCTGTTGCTGTTCCCAGGCCTTGCTGTTGACTGAAGGTTGCTCATTATATACAGTTCCATATGATATCCGGGTGTACCCTAACTCCGGCTCATGAAGGTACAGTACATCTAGACCTTCTTCTGCCACCACGCCGAGCTCACTGCACTCAGGCTGGACACTTCCTGGTTTGAGCCCTGAAAAATGCTTTGCAACCAGCTGTTTGGTATCGTCTACACTCATATCGCCCACAACCACTACCACCATATTTTCTGGCCGATACCATGCATCATAGTAAGTACGCAAATCAGCACTTCCTGCCTGCAGCAAAACCTCCTCAGTACCGATGGGGTCCCTTTGCGCTGCACGGGTCCCGGCAAACTCAAAATTCATTTGTTTTTTCCGCATCCTGGCAGCAACTGAATCGCGGGAACGTTTCTCCGCCAAAATGACACCACGCTCTCTATCAACCTCTTCCTCAAGCAGCAAAGCACCACGGGAATAGTCCGCCAGTACCTGGAGCCCCTCGTCTACCATTTCCCGCTTCCCGTTGGGCAACAGTAGTTTATACACAGTCTCGTCGAACCCAGTATGCGCATTGGTATCTGCACCAAATCCCATGCCGATCGATTGAAAATATTCCACCAGAGTACCTGGAGGATAATGGGTAGTCCCGTTGAACAGCATATGTTCAAGATAATGAGCGAGCCCCCGTTGCTTTTCGGTTTCCTGAATAGAGCCAGCCTGCACATCTAAATACATGCCAACCCTATTTTGTGGCTCATCATGGGCCAGCAAGACATACCGCAGTCCGTTATCAAGACGGCCAAAGGTCAAATCAGGATCAGGTGCCAGATCACTTTTTTCCTGGGGCCAGCTATTAGAAATACAAGGAGTTGAAGAGAGTGGCTTTCTGTCTGTGAGGGGTGCGCATGCGGAAAGTAAAAAAATGCTGCATATGAGCAACAAAAAACCACTTCCCTTAAGGGTGCTTAACCATCTTTTTTGTTTCATGATGTCTCCTGCTAGAAAATACATTTTTGCGATAACACGAAAGGGTACTTTTAAATATTAGATTTTTCGATCAAGATCAGGTAAACCCCGACTGCGGACTCTGATCTTTTTCGATACCTAGGGCATATGGTTGATGCCCAAAGGATACAAGGTTGATCATAATCAGGTAAGCGACAGACTCGGATACCTTGAAAAAAACTATTTTCCAAGGTGCCTCAAAGGCAATCACACCCATAAGATGATATGAATATCTCTGGTAAATACGGCCTGGTTTTAGGGGCTTCCCGAGGAATAGGTCTGGCCATTGCCAAAGCACTTGCTGCCAAAGGTACCTCTTTGGCACTCCCCTGGTTTGACTGGCCTGAAGATTCTGCAGCCATGTGTTCAGTATTCCAGACCGATACCGACAAACACATAACCATCGAAACAGATCTTCGCCAGAGCAGTGATGTCGTTAAATTGGTCCAGCAGATACAAGAACGGTTTGGCCGACTAGATATCCTGATCAATAATATCGAGCGAGGCGGCATGCCGGTCATCCATGGTGCCTATCACCGTCCCGTAAACGAAGGGCAGTGGCAACGTGAAATGGAGACAACCTTGCATGCCAAATGGCAGATTTTTGAACACTGCCTGCCATTGCTGCAAAAAAGTGACAATGGTGCGGTGATCAATATTTCATCCATTGCAGCACTTACCGGAAGATCAGGCCCCGCAGGTCTGCTTTTTAATGACGGCTATGCCGCTGCCAACCGGGGGGTACAATCACTGACCCAAACGTGGGCCCGCAGATGCGCACCGAAGATCAGAGTCAACGAAATCATGCTCGGTTTTTTTGACACCCGACACGGGCCGGGAACACGGGGCTGGAAAGAACTCAGTAAAGCTGAGCAACAAAAGCTGGTGAGCCATACTCTTCTGGGGCGAACAGGCACACCGGAAGAAGTGGTGGCAACCGTTCTCTACCTGCTTGAAAATGCTGATTATATGACAGGGACCACCATCAGACTTGATGGCGGATACATGCTTGGGGGAGACGAAGTGCCGGAAATGCCGCCAGGCGTGATTTAAATGACAAAGTCCTATAAAAAACGCCTAAAGAATATGATTCGTTAACCAACAGACAGCAACACTCTTAAAAAGTCCTGTGTGCTGTGTAGGATCTTTTACAAATCCAGGGCCCAGTCAGGAATCCTATGCAGGATATACTCAGTAAGCTTAGCTTTAGAGTCTTCATTAGTTTTGGTAATACCCACATCCTGCATCACTTCTTCATAATCAAACCAACATATATCCTTGTTGTCTTGATTATAAACAGTCAGGACGCGATGCTCGGGACGATGAATATCCTCCTCCTCCTGAATCGCGCTAACAAGTCTCGCAGCTTCATCATACGGTAAGAAACGGACTTCTTCGCTCATGAGGACCTCCAAACAGATTTAAAACGGTCAAAACACATAATAACACACTGGGTGCCAATAAAAAAAGGCGAGAAGAGAAATTCTACTCGCCCTTCAACATAAAGGCTTTGCTAATCAAGCAGGTTTAACGACAGCACCAGATCTGATACATCGGGTACAAACGTTAAGACGAACAGTGCTACCATCTTTGGTGACAGTTCTTACCCTCTGCAGATTAGGAAGCCAGCGACGACGGGTCTTGTTATGGGCATGACTCACATTATTGCCTGTAACTGGACCTTTGCCACAAATTTCACATACACGGGCCATGATATATTCTCCTAAATCAGGTGTTCAAATTTTACAAACTTTTTATATTAACTGCATTACTTAAAAATGCAAGAGATTTCATTATGCAAATAAAAGAAGCACTACGCAGCATTCTCACAGACCAAGAAATGGATGCCATGATATGGAGCTACGACCGTATTGGCGACATCCTTATCACTACTATTCCGGAATCAATGGAGAAAAAAGAAAATCTGATAGGAGAAATTTTACTCCAGGCCCACCCCACCATTCGTGTTATTGGCAAACGGATAGGTATACACCAAGGAGAATTTAGAACACGGGAACTGCAAATAATTGCCGGTGAAAACCGTAAAGAGACGTTGCACAAAGAAAACGGTATCCAGCTTTACTTAAACCCGGAAACAGTCTACTACTCGGTCCGAATGGCCGGAGAACGCTTGCGCCTGGCACATCTGATCCTACCGGGAGAACGAGTGGCAGTATTATGCTCCGGCGTGGGTCCGTTTCCCCTGACCATGGCGAAACACAGCAAAGCCCGATTAATAGTTGGCATAGAAAAAAATCCTGCTGCCCACAGCTTTGCCCTAAAAAATTTGCAGTTGAACAAGGCGGAAAAGAGGGTCCGCTTTTACCAGGGAGACGCTGCCCATATCCTACCATCATTGCCCCATCAGTTTGACCGTATTGTCACAGTCCTCCCTACAGGCGACACCTCCATCCTTGTTAACTGTTCCCTCCCGTCACTGGCACCAAAGGGAATACTGCACCATTATACCATGGTTCATCAAGGCAATACCCAAACGATGGCTGAGCAGATCGCAAGGGCCTGCAGTGAACAGGAAAAAAATATCTCAACTATCACGAGCCACCGTTGCGGCCACTGTGGACCACGAACCGATCGTTTCTGTTTCACGGTCAAGTTCTCATAGCTGACATCAATCAGTTTTTGTTGTTACGTTACGGCAAAGGAATGTTTTTTACGTACCCCCTCGTTCTGTCCCGTTCGCACCCTTCAACCACGCTGCCATCGGGGGTATTGAAATTTCTGTAACCGTATCGCCCCTTGACCATATCCCACAATGTGGGGTAATGATATCACTATCCAAATCGCGCCTGAAATGATGTATGAGTCTGTTGATTTACTAAGATTTCCGTTCAAGGTCGAGGCATGCTGAGAAAATAACCACAGGCATATAATTGATATTCCGAGGATTATTTTTTCAGCATAACGAAGAGATTGGGCGAAAAGACAGTAAATCAACAGGCTCATGTATACCATAGCAATTTATTAATTTTGACCTGACACACTCCACTAACACAAAGGAAAAAATATGCCCCCCACTGGTTCACATGTAAAAAAACAGACACTTTATATCAGCATTGCCACCTCTCTTCTCATAGGCTTTGTGTGCGGCGTGCTATACAGTGCCCTGCAAACCCCAGCTTCAATGTCCGAAGAAGAGCACAACCACGATGAGGCAACAGCTGCCATACAAGCCCTTGAACAACAAACCCAGGATACCCCGGATGATAGCCAAGCATGGGTTAAGCTTGGCCACGCCTATTTTGATTCCGACCAACCGGATAACGCAATCAAAGCCTATGAAAAGGCCCTTGAACTGATTCCAGGAGACATAAATGTAATGACCGATCTTGGCGTCATGTATCGTCGCAACAACCAACCCAAAGTGGCGATAGCAACCTTTGACAAAGTATTACAGCAGGATCCCAACCACGAACAGGCTCGCTTTAACAAAGGGGTAGTTCTGCTTGGTGA
>JAUVLX010000024.1 GCA_030600525.1 Desulfobulbus sp.
GCGCGTTCGAGCCGCGCACGACCCACCATTTAGAAAAAAGACCTGTCCCCATCGTCTAGTCAGGTCCAGGACACCGGCCTTTCACGCCGGCAACAGGGGTTCGAATCCCCTTGGGGACGCCATATATAAAGGCCCTTAGCAAATTTGCTAAGGGCCTTTTCCTGTTTTTGGGCTTTTTGCAGAACGTTTCCTGTGTCATTTCCGCGTAGTTCTTTCACCTCAGCTCTGCCCGCAAGGCAGAGAGATCTGGCCTGTTCAGGGGAAATAATAATTATTGGCAGTTATGATGGATGTGTGATAACGGATAAGAGATGAGCGAAATGTTTGCTATTACGATGTGATACCAAAAAATACTTTGGGGGAAATGATGAAAAAAACAATCGGTTGTATAAGCGGTGTCTTGTTATTCTTCCTCTGGTGCAGCCAATCCCTTGCTATTGATTCAGTTTTGAAAGCTGGCGAAATATCAACCTTGTTGATCGATACGACCATCAAGGTAACTGAAGCTAAAAAAGACAAGAAAACAGGCAAGATTTTATCCTATGCTGCCTATTTCGCTGATAATGGGACCATCCGTATCCAGCACCATGGAGGGGAAACCGAGTTTTTTAACTGGTCGGTGAAGAGGGATGACACCCTGTGTGTCATTAACACTGCACGGGTGTGGGGGAGTGGTCCTTCTTGCGGATATCTGGTTCGTGATAACCAGGGGGGCTACAAGGTGTATCCCATGAAAAGCATCTCCTCTGAAAAGAATAAAAAATATGTCAGCGTTAAGAAGGGCGGTCACGTCCTGACTTTTTCCAACATCAAAAAAGGGAACCAGTTGTAAAAGAGCTGTCCGGTTACGATGGGTTCCCTTTGTTTGTCCTTTTTTAATTCAGCACATCTTTTCGCTGTAAATCTGCCATAAGCGTTTTCACCACCGAGTCAAAATCAGTTTTAAGGAGCTTTGGGTTAACAGTGTTTGACTGGGCTGCCCAGACAAGCTTTTTTGTGGTGACATCATAAATATTGCTTTCCAAGCTTACAACAGTTCGGGTGGTTACTGTGGGCGGGCTGTATACCGACCGGTAGGCATGCCCGTAGTATCCGTACATCCCTGAATAGAAGGATGGTTCATAACGGACAGTGCCCGGATGCCACTTGGTTGTTGTATCGCTATCAACCAGGTGGGTGATCAGTACCGTATCTGCCTGTGCCTGTCGGATCACTTTTAAGATAGCTTCCTCTTGCGGTGCAATAGGATCGTCGGTAATGGTGTGGCTGGCTATGGCCTTCGTATTATTGGCTGCAAGCTGTTCGGTAAAACTGTTTTCCCAGAGTTTGCGAGAGGTCGTGTCTCTGGAAATGGCGATAACAAGGACTTGGTTTATACTCTTTGTAGGGACAGGGGTTTGCACCCATGAAGATGTAATCTTGGTTGATGGGCCGCAGCCGAAAAGCACCAAGAGCAGGGATATGCTTATCAGGTTAATTGTAAAGTGTTTTTTGGGCATCTCAATCCTTTTGGTTATGGTAATGTGAGTTGTCAGGTAGATAACGTCCTGATAAAGGTTGTGGCTTGTTTGTTAGCTGTGAACAATGTGATATTCCGCCTGGCAATAATTAAAGGAAATAGTTTATGGGTATGAAACACATCATCTGTCATCTGTTGCTGATTCTTGTTGCTACTTCTTCTTTCTACGGGTGTGCATCCGGTCCGCGGGGCAAGGTCGTTGTGGACAGTGAGGTGAAGAAGCTTTTTTCTTCGGCAACAATTATCCCGCAACACAATTATTACTATTATGGGCGCCAGCAATCACCAGTGGCTATTATTGCCCTGCAGGAAAAGTATCAGCTGGTATCTCGTCTCTGGACTCCGCTTCCACAACCGGAGCAGCAACTTGCCCCCTTGATAAGCAATACCAGGCAACAGCGAAGCAGCATGTGTACTTTTACCGGAGCAGTGATCAAAGCGCCAGACGGTACAGATGCCGGATACTGGTATGCAAAATGGCACCTGACCTCAGTCAGGATACCTGAGCCTGGCAAGATCGAAGTCTTTCCGCCTGCTGAACCAACATACGGTCCTTGTAAGCCGGAAGGTTTTAAGCAAAATTAAGCGGTAAAATCTGTTTGTAAAGAAAGGTGAACTTTCTTTTGCAGGCAGTTGTAAGCGAGTGTCTCGTCAACGCTGCTCTGACGTATCTTGCTTGTTTTTTCTCGGACCTGGATTTCTTTAACTGGTGGTACATAGCCTACTATGAACCACCAGTTAAAGAAATCCAGGTCCACAAAAATCCAGCGCAATATTTCGACATTTCATCGTTGACGCGACACTAATCTCCTTTCATCTGTTCAAAAGGTGTGTTCATGGAATCCACCCATTTGACCGCCCCTGTTGTCGTGTCGAGCACGTAAATCTGGGTACTGCGGTCTCGCACCACCACTTCCATTTCGTATTTTCCAGGAGGAGCTTGTGTTACTGCTCCTGTGAGCAGGAAAAGTGCGAGAACGCTCAAAGCTCCTGCGAGTAACAACGCACTGTTTTTACCTAATTTGGTTGTTGTCATGATTTGCTCCTCCTTTCATTGTATTGCATTTATGAGTCTGTTGATTTACTAGGACTTTCGTTCAATGTCGAGGCATGCTGAAAAAATAATTACAGGCATATAGTTGATATCGGAGTCTTCGCTTACCTCCGAGGATTGTTTTTTCAGCATAACAAGGTAAGCGCTAGACTCAGAGAGATTGGGCGAAAAGACAGTAAATCAACAGGCTCATTTATGTGGACAGTCAGATCATTTGAGTTTGGACACTCTGCACCTTGTCTTCCATGGACTGTTTTCTGTCATTTCGGGTACCGAGTTTGATGGTGGTAGTTATCCTCGGTGCTCCCATGGTATGGACCTGCTCGTGACATTTTTTAACGGCATCCATTACCACATCCCACTCACCTTCAATGTTGGTACCGTAGGCATGGAGCTCTGTTTTAAGGCCCGCATCCTTCAGGACTTGATGACAAGCCACCACGTATTTTGAGACAGAAACGCCAACGCCCATGGGCACCAGACAAAGATCCATTATTACATTCATGCCATTCCTCATACATTTGATATTACTTTTTTCTTTTAAGAGGCTGCTTGGGTTGAAAAACTGCCTTCGTAAGCGTTCTATTTCCAATCTGCTGATGATTGCACTATGCTATAAATAGTATCTGGATTCAATCCGTAACTCATTGCCGGAGTATCTCCTATGCGTATTCTCATCCTGGAAGACAGTGCACCCGTTCAGAAAATGCTACAGGCCAGATTGGAAAAGGCTGGTTATGAGGTTGAGGCCGTCATCAATGGTCACCAGGGTTTTCAACTGGCAGCATCCAATGCCTATGACGCCATTATCAGTGATATCCGCATGCCCCACTGGGACGGATTTAAATTTATTGATGCCATCCAGGTCATTTGTCCACAATTGCCGCTGATCATCATCACTGCCGCCTATGAAGACAAGAACGTCACCCACCGGCTGAAAAAGAGTCAGAACGTCCTCAATGTTTTTTCTAAACCGGTCGATTTTGAAGCCCTGTTTGCCCTGCTTACAACCATCACTCCTCAACCACACACCAGCGTCAACAAAATGGCTCGTATCGTTTGCACGGTTGGCCCTGCGTGCGACTCTCCTGAGGTTTTAGGGAAAATGATGCTTGCCGGTATGGATGTGGCCCGGCTTAATTTTTCCCATGGTAGCTATGAGCAGCATGAACAAAGCCTGTGCGTAATTCGAGAATCAGAGGCGATCTGGGATAAGCCTATTGCCGTTATTCAGGATCTCTGCGGACCAAAAATCCGTACTGGTCCCATGGAAAATGGGGCCGTAGAACTTCGGGTGGGAGCCAAAATCACTATCCAGGCAAAGGCCATTACAGGGACCGCCGATCGTTTTTCGACGATAATGCCGTCAGTACTCAGCGACCTACGTCCTGGTGATCCTGTTTTGTTGGATGAAGGTTTGCTTGAGCTGCGCGTCATTACTTCAAATACCGAAGAAGCGGAATGCGAGGTGGTTTGCGGGGGTATCTTAAAGTCGAGTAAAGGTATCAACCTCCCTTCAACCAACCTCTCTCTGCCAAGTCTTACTGAAAAGGACTGGCAGGATCTGGAGTGGGGCCTGGTTCACTCTGTTGATTATGTAGCGCTTTCCTTTGTACGGACTGCTGATGAAATTTGCGAGGTCAAGCAGTTCATACACCGATCAGGCAAGCGCAATATTAAGGTCGTTGCTAAAGTTGAACGACCCGAGGCTGTACAGGACATCAAGGAGATCATCGCTGTATCAGATGCTATTATGATTGCCAGGGGGGATATGGGAGTGGAGTTGCCGGTTGCAAAGGTACCGCGTATTCAGGATCGAATTATCCAGTTGTGCTGGGAGCAGAACACCCCGGTCATTACCGCGACTCAAATGCTTGATTCCATGACCACCAACTCGCGCCCGACAAGAGCAGAAGTCACTGATGTGAGTATGGCTATCAAGCAGGGTACTGATGCGGTAATGCTCTCCCAGGAGACAGCTGTCGGGGTAGATCCTGTCAATGTTGTGCGAACCATGGCCTCTATCATTTGCGAGGAGGAGCAATATAAGGATACGTCTCCTGAACATTACCGGCAGTTGACGGATGATACTTCCGTGAACCCCGCTCTTGCTGCTATTACCAGTCTGGCCAATATAAAGGCCACTCTTCTCCTTGATCCTGATGGCATTCTCTATCCGTCGCTTTCCAAGTGGAATAGGAAGGTGCCTACCTTGCTGGTAACCAAATCCGTTCATATAGCTCGTCATGCTTGTCTGTATAACAATATCTTTCCTTTGATTATCAGGGAGGAGCTCAACCGGAACGAGATGGTGCACCGTTCAATGATGTTGGCCAAGGAGTGGGGCTATATAAGGGTGGGAGATGTTATCGGCATCGTGGAAGGGGCACGGACTACCTGGACAGGTGTCAAGCAGGTGGGGGCGGTGCAGGTTGTGAATATAGAGTAACAGAAATCGGGGCGGCCTCGACATTCCTGTTTGCTCTTTTTTAGTTATTAGAAAGGCGGAAAATGTACAACCGGCACCATGTGAATGGCACCGGTTTTTTCTACATCAATGCCGTTTTTTCCCCAGGTATGCTTCCTGTATTTTTGGCGAACCAAGAAGTTCTGCAGAGGTTCCGGAAAAAACTATTTTTCCAACTTCAAGTACATAGCCTCTGTTTGCCAGTTTTAGCGCAACCTTTGCATTCTGTTCCACAAGCAGTACGGTTACACCGCTTGCAGCAATTTTTCTGATTTGAGCAAATATTGCCTTGACCAGGATCGGTGCGATTCCAAGACTGGGTTCATCAAGCAGCAGCATGGAAGGTTTACTCATCAATGCCCTGCCGATTGCAAGCATCTGCTGCTCTCCGCCTGACAGGGTTCCTGCGAGTTGGGCCTTACGTTCTTCCAACCGTGGGAAAAGATTATACACCCAGGACAGGATTTCTGGATCGACCTTTTTCCGGGTATAGGCACCGAGCATCAGGTTTTCTTCAACCGTAAGAATCCCGAATACGCGTCTTCCTTCTGGTGAGTGGCTGATGCCAAGCGATACAATTTTATGTGCCGGAAGGTTCGTTAATTCCACCCCGTTAAATGTGATAGAACCTGACTTGGCTTTCAGCAACTGGCTGATGGTGCGCATGGTCGTTGTTTTACCTGCCCCATTCGAACCGAGTATGGTCACAATCTCACCCTGACGCACTTCCAGGGATATACCTTTTATTGCCGCAATATTACCATAGGAAACCTCGAGATCGGTCACCTTTAACAGTATGTCGTTAGAAGTCGTCGTCATCATCACTCCCAAGATACGCCTCAATCACTGCAGGATGGGCCTGGATCTCACCGGGTGTTCCTTCAGCTATTTTTTTCCCAAAGTTAATAACGGTTAGATATTCCGTAACTTCCATAACCAGATCCATGTCATGCTCGATTAGCAGTATGGTAATTCCTTTCTCCCGGATCTTGTAAATCGTTTCAATGAGTCCGAGGGTCTCGTTATCATTTAAGCCTGCTGCAGGTTCGTCAAGAATCATCAGGGACGGCTCTGTAGCCATGGCACGGGCCATTTCCACTCTGCGTTGAATACCATAGGACAGGGATCCAACAGGGTTGACTGCGAATTCAGAGAGATTGAAAAAATCAAGGAGTTCTCCAACCTTGTCCCAGTTTTTATGCTCATCGGCTCTTGAAAAGGGGGTTGGGCAGATACCGTGCCACCATCCCTGGCTGCTCTTTATGTGGCGACCGCTCATAATGTTTTCGGCAACACTCATCTGGCCGAAAAGGCGGATAGTCTGGAAGGTACGGACGATACCTCGTGCTGCCACCTGGTGGGGAGACAAGAGACGGATTTCCTCTCCCAGCCACTTTATAGAACCTTTTTCACAAGGATGTATACCAGTAATACAGTTGAATACTGTTGTTTTGCCTGCACCATTAGGTCCGATGATGCCGTAAATCTGCCCTTCCTGAACATTAAAACTCAAATCGTCAACAGCAACCAAGCCGCCAAACCGTTTAGTAACGTTGGTTAAAATCAGTTCTTTAGTTGCCATTATTCCCCTCCTTGATCAACCGCCGTGGAATTTTTCCGAAGGTTGCTGGCCAAATACCACGAGGCCTGAGGATCATTGTGAAAATCATGGCAAAACCGAAAATGAAATACCGCCAGGTTGCAAATTCTCGAAAAATCTCAGGAAGAACGAACATGACGAATACGCCGAGAAAGATACCGGGAACAGAAGAACCGCCGACAATGACGATACTGAAGAAGAGTACTGATTGAACAAAGTCGAAGGCCTCCGGACTTACTGCCGAATACTGGTTGGCGTAGATGGTGCCTGCCATGCCTGCAATACCAGCCCCAAGCGCAAAGGCAAAAATTTTGTATACACGGGTGTTGATACCGATGGAACTGGCTGCGAGCTCATCTTCCCGTAAATAGTGCAATGCCCTGCCAGCCTTGGATTTATCAAGATTGAACATGACAAGTAATGTTATCAACAGAGCGATCAGCGCGGTATAAAACGCACCTAATTGAGGTGAATCAGTCATGCCGGGAAGAGAAATGACGTCGAGTCCAAAAATACCGTTGGGCCCACCGGTAAGGCCGCCGAGATTATTTTGCAGTACTTGGATAAACACGATGTTAAAGCCGATCAACGTTACCAGCAGATAATCGCCGCGCAGGTGGACAATGGGCCCAGCCAGTAGCACCCCAAACAGTGCCGGGATCAGAATCGCAGCGGGCAATGTTGCTAACAGAGGCCAACCGAATTTGGCATTGAGTATGGCGCTGGTGTAGGCTCCGAGTCCAAAAAAAAGGGCCTGCCCCATGTTGAACATTCCCCCTTTGCCGAGCACAATGTCGGTACTCAAGGCGACAATGGTAAAAATGATAAAAGTCGTTGCCACGGCCAGCCAGCGAGGATCAAGAAAGGCGGGCATGCTCATCATGGCCAGGAAGAAAAGTGGATATGCAATGGGTTGTAATTTCTTTATCATACTTTTTCCGCCACCCTTTCTCCCAGGATTCCGGTCGGTCGAAAAATCAGAATCACGATCAGGAGTGTAAATGTAAACGCATCGGCCCAGGTACTGGAGACGTACCCAGCAATAAATGCATTGAAAAGACCGAGTAACATGCCTCCGAGCATCGCCCCGGGGATGTTGCCGATGCCTCCGATTATTGCTGCTATAAACGCGTTGAGACCATACTGCCAACCCATATTAAAGGTTATGCCTTTGTAGTAGAGACCGATAAAAAGTCCCCCCACCGCACCGAGCGAAGTACCTATAACAAATATGGTGACAATAATGTTGTTTACATTAATGCCCATTAAACGGGCAGCATCCTGGTCAATGGAACTGGCCCGGATGGCGGTACCCATTTTTGTTTTTTCAATAAAAATATAAAGGGCAATCATCAGGATGAGTGAAAACGCCATAATCAGTACTTGGATTAGGCTGATGACGACGCCACCGAGATCCCAATATACTTGAGGGATAAGATCAGGGAAAATTTTTAATTGAGGTCCCCAGAGCAACATGATGCCGTTTTGGATGACCATGGAGGCACCGAGTGCGGAAACGACGGCCGATAACCTAGGGGCAGTTCTAAGTGGTCGGTACGCTACCCGTTCCAGAAAAACACCACATATTGCGATGACAACGGCCGTGAGCAGAAAGACGGCAATCGCAATAAAAATGGATGTGCCGCTCCCAAACAGATTGGTGAAGATAAAAAGACCGACAAAAGCTGATGCTGCAACCAGATCACCGTGGGCAAAGTTGATCAGTTTCATGACACCATAGACCATTGTATACCCTAGTGCTATGAGGGCAAACATTGATCCTATGGTCAACCCGTTTGCGAGTTGTTGTAAGAAAATATCCATACTACCCCGAGAAGTATTAAGTGGAAGCGGGCTGAAGAAATCAGCCCGCTTTCATTAGGTCAGGAACAATCGGCAGAAGGTCTTACTTGAACATAATTTTGTAGCTGCCGTCCTTCTGGATTTGATAGGCCATATAGCCGGAGCCTACCCTGTTTCCGTCTGGAGCAAAGGAAATCGATCCGGTGATACCTGGGAAATCCTTTAAGGTATGGAGAAAATCAGCTGCTTTTTTGGTGTCCAAGTCCTTGTTGGTTTCCATTGCATGGACGAAGGCACGCATGCCGTCGACGTTGAGCAGGGTCCATATTGAAGGCGGCATCATGTTGTATTTTGTCTGATATGCCTTCAGGAAATCCTTGGCAAGGTCGTAAGGAAGGAGTTCTGGGGTGGGAACGTTGATAATGTAGGCGCCTTCTGCAGCCGTACCAGCAAGTTTAACAAAGTCGGGGTTGTCATTAGCATCACCGCCAACGAAATCTGCCTTGATGCCGAGGGCTTTCATCTGGGCACGGATCAAACCACCATCGGAATAGTAGCCTGCAGAAAAGATGACATCAGGCTTCTTGGACTTAAGCCGGGTAAGAATCGGGGTAAAGTTCTGAGAACCAGCTTTGATTTTTTCACGTGCTACAATGTTTCCGCCAGCATTTTTTACAGCTTTTTCGACTGCAGTGGCCAAACCGTCGGCATAGCTGGAAAAATCAGAGAGGATGGCAATGCGTTGGTATTTCTTTTCAGTGAGAAAATATTTTGCGACAAAGGTGGCTTCAGCGCTGTTAGGAAAGGAGTTTCTGAAGAATGTCCAGTATCCGTGCTCGGTGAGGGTGTCGCTTGTTCCATCGCTGGTTTGGAGGACGCCGGCTCTGAAGTAGGTTGCCTGTGCTGCTTCTGCGCAGGTTGAGGTGTATGAACCTATAACCATCTTTACGCCTTTATTGACCAAATCTTTGGCGCAGATAGCAGCTTTCATTGCTGTGCCTTCGTCATCACAGGTAATAACTTCTATCTTCTGTCCGAGAACACCGCCTTTTGCATTGATCTGCTCCGCCATCAAACGGGTGGCATTGTCGATACCCTGTCCTTCATTTGCGTAGCTGCCTGTAATCGGTGCTTGAACACCAACTTTCAGTACATCTTCGGCATTCACAGTTCCCGCAATGAGGGAAAAACTCAGTAAAGACATAAACAAAGCTTTTTTTCGCAACATACTCTCCTCCAGGTCGATTTTTTGTTTTCCTGTAGTTCAGTTGATATGTAAGGTAGCGTTCTTTTTCTCTTCCTCCCTACAGGGTGTACAGTTCTTTCTCTCAACAGATTTTATAAACCGCTGAACAGGCTTCTACTGATATTATATTCCGTACTTTTTTGCTGTATAAATATCTTTAGAGGTAAAACGTGTGATTTTATGTATCTGTTAGCCTGGACGTAACTTATTGAATGCTATTCATTTCATCGGTTAGAGCAAGTTGTATGTCTCTGCTTGAAAGTAGTATGACAAGCAATGTGAAGCAATACTTTGTGGGCTATTTCTGGCATCATTGGACCGATGTTTTTGCTTGAAATGCAAGAGTGCTTTGCAATTCCTCAGGCTCAATAGTATCGATCATAAACTTTAGAAATGTATGTCTTCCTGATAGGGTTATCTCGGTACTTAGGGCATGTAAATAAATAACCTGTCCGATCCTGCATCTTATCTTCGGGTCATCTTTGAATGCGATTCAATCACAAAATTCTCAACGTAGCACACTACGTCTGTGGTTTTGTTCAATTAGATCATCCAAATCTAACCTAAATATGAGCTCGATTTTGCACAACTTAATTGCGGACAGCTCCTTATGGCGCCCACGTTCAGGTATATATAAAGGAATAAGCGCTGGTTTTGCATTCGAGTTCCAGTGTTTGGTGGACAATGGATGACGGAATTCATTGACACCAATGGTCTAACCATTATAATGGTATAAAAAATTTTACTTCTGTCAAGCAACCAATGAAAAAGATCTTCCATAAAGCCGAGCAAAAACGTGTTTATCAGGATGTCGTGGACCAGATCCAGACAGCAATTCTCAATGGTGAAATACCGAGAGGGAGTAAGCTGCCTGCAGAGCGACAACTGTGCGAAATGTTCCAGACGAGCAGAGGCACGTTGCGGGAGGCACTGCGTATATTAGAGCAGAAAAGCCTTATTGATATACGTCTTGGTGCCAGCGGCGGTGCCTATGTCAAGGACGTCAACGCAGAACTTATCGCAGAAAATCTTGCCATGCTTATCCAATCGGATGCTGTGTCTCTGGAGCATTTGGCTGAGTTTCGTGAAGGCGTCGAGGGTGCAGTCAGCGGACTAGCAGCACAGCGGGCATCCGCCCTAGACTGCGAAGAGCTTGAAGAATTGATGCAGGAAGCCAATAAATGCCGTGAACAGGGCATAGGAGAATGGGACAGCTTTGTTCGTGTGGATGAAAAAATTCATCAAGCCATTGCTAAAATTGCGGGTAATCCACTGTACAGTTTTGTTCTTACCAGTGTGCACACCAATATTGGTCGCTATTATGATAAGTTTCTTTTTGTGGGGGCCGATGAACTGGAGGAAAACTACCAGGATCTGCGCACTATTGTTACCGCAATCGCCAATCAGGACAATGAAACTGCAAGCAGGATGGCCGAGAAGCATGTGCGCCGTTTTGCCGAATATATGAAACAGAAAAAACGCTAGTCTAACTCATTATACCAGAGCTTAAGGGAGTTTCAGGATGGCTACTCACAATGAAGAAATCTATGCTCAAACCGTTGCATTGGCAGAATCATGGCAGAACAGAGCCAATGAACTGTTAACCAAAGAAGAGAAGCATATTCAGGACCAGATGAAACGGCTTCTGACAAATCCTAATGACAAGGTGCTCCTCAGCAAAATGATTGACCAGAGTTTTCGATCTCACAACTCCAAACGGGTTGCTGATCAAATGAGTCACCTGATTGATGAGGAAGGGGTACCCGAGTTTTTCAGTCGTATCGAAAAACTTTTTATCCAGATGTTTAAAGGGGTGGGCAAACATTTTTCCTCGCTGGCTGTTCCTACCATGATCGACCAGATGCGGGCTGGCAGTAGTCGGGCTATTATTCCTGGAGAGCATAAAGAATTACATGCTCATCTGCAGAAGCGCAAAGGACAAGGTATCCGGATGAACATTAATCATCTTGGAGAGGCTGTTCTTGGTGAAAAGGAGGCAAGCCATCGTCTGGAAACCTATATCAAGGATATGGAAGATCCTGATGTTGAGTATATTTCGATTAAAATTTCCACCATCTATTCTCAGATCAATTCTCTGGCCTTTGATGAGACTGTTGCAATTTTAAAAGAAAGGCTGGCAGCTATCTATCGCGTAGCCAAGATTAATTACTTCATTCGTAATGACGGAACCCAGGTACCCAAGTTCGTTAACCTGGACATGGAGGAGTACAGGGATCTGGAAATTACCTATGCTGCCTTTACTGGGACCTTGAACGAAGATGAGTTTAAAGACTATTCCGGTGGGATCGTTCTTCAGGCCTACCTGCCCGACAGTTTCGGTATGCAGCGAAAATTGACCAACTGGGCAAAAGAGAGAGTGGCAAATGGTGGTGCGCCGGTCAAGTTGAGAATTGTGAAAGGCGCTAATATGGAGATGGAAAAACTTGAATCAGCTCTCTTTAACTGGCCGCTTGCCCCTTACGACAACAAGCTTGAGGTGGATGCCAATTACAAGCGAATGGTCACCTATGGGATGGAAGAGGAGAATATCAAGGCCGTCAATCTTGGCGTAGCTTCCCACAATCTTTTTGAACTTGCCTATGCCGCGGTACTGGCCAAGGAAAACAATCTGAATCCCTATTTCTATTTTGAGATGCTTGAAGGGATGGCTGATCATGTGCGCAGGGCACTCAGTGAGGGCGATGGTGATGTTCTGCTTTATGCCCCCGTGGCCGCGAAAGATGAGTTCATTAATGCCATTGCCTACCTCATTCGGCGCCTGGATGAGAATACCGCACCTGAAAATTTCCTGCGTTATTCACCCGATCTTGCTGTCGGTTCCAGTGAATGGACCTACCTGAAAGGGAGTTTCCTCAACTCCTGTGTCTATCAGGAGCAGGCCCAGGACGGGCCCAACCGTATTCAAGATCGGTTAACGGAAACCTTTCCTGAGTCAGCATCCACTTATTCTTCCAACCGATTCGTCAACGAGGCTGATACGGATTGGTCCTTGGCGGCTAATCGAAAGTGGGCCGAGGGTATCCGAGAGGAGTATAAGAAAACAGCTGATAATACTCCCATGCAGATTCCAGTGGTCATTGGTGGGGAGGAGTTATACGAGGGGCGCGATATCAAGGAAGTGATCGATCCCAACCAGCCTCGAGAAAAGGTATGCCTTGCCCAATTTGCTCTGGCAAACGAAGAGGACGCGCTCAAGGCCATTGAAACGGCAAAGCAGGACCCAGACGGTTGGCGAAAATTGAGTGCCAAGGAGCGCCACGAGGCGCTTTCCAAGGTCGCCTTTGAACTGCGGGCAGGCCGAGGCGAATTGCTGGGTACGGCAGCCGGGGACACCGGTAAAATTTTTATGGAAGGCGATGTAGAGGTGTCCGAGGCTATCGATTTTGCGGAGTATTATCCTCTGAGCGCAAGACATCTTGACGACATCGAGAATATAGAAACTCAAGGGCAGGGAGTTGGGTTGGTTATTTCCCCTTGGAACTTTCCTATCGCCATCCCTTGTGGAGGGGTGGTTACGGCGTTGGCAGCCGGTAACACAGTAGTGTTCAAGCCTGCATCGGACGCGGTAATGACGGCATGGCAACTTTGCCAGTGTTTCTGGCGTGCAGGTATCTCTAAGAATACCCTCCAGTTTGTTCCCTGCTCCGGCGCAAAGGTCGGGCCCCTGTTGACGGCAAGTGAGGATGTGGACTTCATCATTCTGACAGGTGGGACCGACACAGGACTCCAGATCCTGGAGCAGACTCCTGGAGTTTATCTTGCAGCGGAAACAGGCGGTAAAAATGCTACCATTGTCACTGATATGGCTGATCGTGACCAGGCCGTTAAAAACGTCATTCATTCAGCTTTTAGTAACTGTGGCCAGAAGTGCAGTGCAACCAGCCTGCTTGTACTGGAGAAGACTATTTACGATGATCCTCACTTTAGACAGCAGCTGGTTGATGCCGCTGGCAGTTGGAAAGTTGGGCCTGCATGGACGTTTAGCAGCAAGGTTGCAACGCTGGTAAAACCGCCAAGTGGAGATCTCAAGCGCGGTTTGACAAACTTGGAGGCGGGTGAGGAGTGGGCACTGGTACCGCAGATGGTTGCTGACAATCCCTTTCTCTGGTCTCCAGGTATCAAGTATGGGGTCCAGCCGGGAGGTTACACCCATATGACAGAGTTTTTTGGACCACTGCTCGGCGTCATGCGGGCTGAGAATCTGGAACATGCCATCTCTTTGGTCAACCAGACCGGGTATGGCCTGACCTCAGGTATTGAAACCCTGGATCACCGCGAGCAGGAAGTCTGGAAAGAACAAATATTCGCCGGTAACCTGTACGTTAACCGTGGTACAACCGGGGCAATTGTTCTGCGTCAGCCATTTGGCGGGATGGGAAAATCTGCACTGGGGCCTGGTCTCAAGGCAGGAAGTCCTGACTATGTTGCCCAGTTCATGGATTTTGAAGAGGTTGCACATCCGGCAGAGCAACGCCTAGGCCAGGATTACCAACTGCTACAGCTGGCACAGGAGTGGCGTAAGCTGATTCAGTGTGGAAAAATGGCTGATATCAAAGAGGATCTGGAAAAACTGATCAGTGCTATCAATAGTTATCTTTATAATATGGAAGCACGTTTCGGCCAGGAGCAGGATTATTTTCATCTCCGGGGACAGGATAATATCCTGCGCTACCGACCGATTGCCAAGATGGTGATTCGGGTCCACCCTGAAGACTCCTCGTTTGAAACATTTTCCCGCATTGCAGCGTCTAGAGTGGCTGGCTGCAGCACAACTCTGAGCATACCTGCTACGTTGGAAAATAGGATGACCGCGTTCCTGGAAACCCATTATGGAAAACAGCTTTTGCAGGAGGTAGAGGTGCTCAGGGAAACCGATGGCGAACTGGCAGGGCGAATGGCAGATATTGATCGTATCCGGTATGCCGGTCAGGATCGGGTGCCGGCAGAAATATTTACCACTGCTGCCGAAATCGGCTTTTATATTTCAAGGGCACCTGTATTTATGGAAGGGAGGCTAGAGCTGCTTCAGTATTTCCAGCAGCAGTCCATCTGCGACAACTACCACAGGTACGGAAACCTGGGAGATCGATCTGTTGAGTAACGCGAGTTGACATTTCACGTGTAAAAAAATCCCCTTCGTTTACATGGCGAAGGGGATTTTTCATCTGCGTAACAAACAGTTATATCAGCTGCTGGTTTACAGGATAGGCTTCATCGCACTCATGTGTGACCGCAGTTCCTCACCGACCATTTCAACTTGAGTAAAACGAATCTCTTCGTTCACGTTGATAAGTTCGATATTGTCAACACCGTTATCCGTGACCTCCATACCTTTACCAATAACATCGGCGTTTATTTCCTGCATGAACTCCTTCAGCATGGGGACTGCCTGGTGAGCAAACAGGTAGCAGCCGTATTCGGCAGTGTCTGAAATGACGACGTTCATTTCATAGAGTTTCTTGCGGGCAATGGTGTTGGCGATGAGTGGTGTTTCGTGGAGTGATTCGTAGTAGGCTGATTCTTCTTTGATGCCAGCGGAAACCATGGTGTCAAAGGCCATCTCAACCCCTGCCTTGACCATGGCGACCATCAGGATGCCGTGATCAAAATAGTTTTGTTCAGCAATATCAGCATCCGTGCATACAGATTTTTCAAAGGCAGTCTCAGCAGTTTCTGCGCGCCATTTGAGCAGGTTGACATCGTTGTTGGCCCAGTCATCCATCATGGTTAGGGAGAAGTGCCCGGACATGATGTCGTCCATATGCTGGTGAAACAACGGGTTCAGGATTTCCTTGAGATCCTCTGCCAGGTAATAGGCCTTGATTTTTGCTGGGTTGGACAACCGGTCCATCATGTTAGTTATGCCACCATGCTTCAGAGCTTCGGTGACGGTTTCCCACCCGATTTGAACCAGTTTTGAGGCGTATCCAGCTTCCACACCCTGTTCGATCATCTTGTCGTAACAGAGAAGAGAACCTACCTGGAGCATGCCACAAAGAATGGTCTGTTCACCCATGAGGTCGGATTTTACCTCTGCCACAAAAGATGACTGGAGTACGCCCGCTTTGTCAGAACCGATGCCAGCGGCATAGGCCTTGGCAATATCCCAGCCATCACCCTTAGGGTCATTTTCACGATGCACTGCAATCAGGGTGGGGACCCCGAAGCCGCGCTTGTATTCCTCGCGTACCTCTGTTCCTGGAGATTTAGGGGCAACCATGATAACGGTCAGGTCTTCCCTTATCTGCATTCCTTCTTCAACAATATTGAAACCGTGGGAATAGGAGAGGCAGGCCCCTTCTTTCATGAGCGGCATTACAGAAGAGACAACGTTGGTGTGCTGTTTATCCGGGGTAAGGTTGATCACCAGGTCAGCGGTAGAGATCATTGCATCGTAATTGCCAACAGCAAAGCCGTTTTCAGTGGCATTTTTCCAGGACTGGCGTTTTTCTTCAATGGCACTGTCGCGAAGGGCATAGGAGACATCCAGTCCGGAGTCGCGGAGGTTGAGTCCCTGGTGCAAGCCTTGGGCGCCACAGCCAATAATGACTATTTTTTGGCCTTTGAGTTTGCCAACGCCTTCAAATTCTGAGACATCCATAAAGCGGCATTTACCAAGTTCTTCCAACTGCAGGCGCAGTGGCAGGGTGTTGAAATAATTTATTCCCATTTTCGATCTCCTTATACTTCGGATTTGAGTTTACGTTCTATTTGTTGCGTACAATATATCTTATTCCATGTTGCGGAAAGTGAATTGATTGCAACTCTGTGTTGCTAAAATAGCAATACAAGTTTATTTAAAAGTACCCGTACATTAAGCACACATTTCGTAGGTTGCCATGGATATTAGAAGCATAAAAATATTTAATTCGCTGGCTGCATCACTCCATTTTGGCCAAACCAGCAGGGCGTACCATATGACGCCATCAACTCTGACTCGCCTGGTGCAGCGCCTTGAGGCAGAAGTGGGGAAGCAACTGTTTTACAGGGACAGGCGTTCAGTCTCACTTACGCCAGCTGGCATACTCTTTAAAGAATATGCTGAAGAAACGGAAC
The DNA here is from genome assembly GCA_030600525.1 of Desulfobulbus sp. Classification (GTDB taxonomy): domain Bacteria; phylum Desulfobacterota; class Desulfobulbia; order Desulfobulbales; family Desulfobulbaceae; genus Desulfogranum. The sequence continues at coordinate 16,767 of JAUVLX010000024.1, forward strand.
TGCGGTGGAATACGCTACAAAACAGGTTGGCTGCAGAGGTGGAATTACAGGGAAATATCTCGCTTTACTGTTCTGTGACTGCAGCCAATGCCATCCTGCCAGCAATACTCAAGACTTTCAGGGCCCATTATCCGGGAATCCAACTCCACCTGCAGACCGGAGACGCAGCCATGGCTTTGGATCAATTACAAAATAAGGCCGCTGATGTAACCATTGCGGCGCTTCCGGAAAAACTTCCTTCATCTATAACGTCCATTGAGATCATCAAGACACCGTTGGTGTTTGTCTCTCCAGCCAGTCAGCATGAGCTTATCGTTTACAGAAAGGGGGTAATTGACTGGGAGAAGACGCCCATTATTCTTCCGGAAAAGGGACTAAGCCGGGTGCGGATGGACAAATGGTTTCGGGAAAACGGTATTGCCCCCAGTGTGTATGCCCAGGTTGCAGGGAACGAGGCTTTATTGACTATGGTCGGTCTTGGGTGCGGAGTAGGAGTGATTCCGAAGCTTGTCCTGGAAAAAAGCCTGATGCACCATGAAGTTGTTGTTCTGGAAACAGCCCCTGTCTTGACACCCTTTACCATCGGCGTTTGCACAGCTAAAAAAAATATGGATAATCCCTTGATCAAGGCATTTTGGTCTACTGTACAAAAAGGGGCGCGCCCGATATAGGCGCAGGGTGTGTCAGTGCGAAAATTTAAGGCTACCTCGAAAAAAACTCACGTTTCCAACGTACCCTTAGGGCCTGTAAGAGAATAACCTGGCTGATATTGCGCTTAGATTTGGGCCATATTTGGATGCGGTGATTGAACAAAACCGCAGGCATAGCAGGGCTACGTTGAGGATTTTGTAATTGAGTTGCATTCAAAGATGACCCGAAGGTAAGATGCAGGATCGGACAGGTTATTTATTAACAGGCCCTTAATTGAACTGTTGCTCGGTCCGCTTAATGATCTCTTCCTGGTGATCGGCATCAAGGTCGACAAAGTAGTCGCTGTATCCTGCGACCCTGACCAGTAGGTTTCGATACTCATCCGGGGTCTGCTGCGCTTTACGCAGGGTTGCTGTATCGACCACATTGAATTGAATATGATGGCCGCCCAGGTTGAAGTAAGAACGAACAAGGCCGCAGAGTTTGTCAAGATCCTGTTCACTGGCCAGCACGCTGGGCAGAAAACGCTGGTTGAGCAGGGTGCCGCCAGATTTTGATTGATCCATTTTGCTCAGCGATTTGACCACCGCGGTTGGTCCCTGGCGGTCTGCTCCATGGGAAGGTGAGGTGCCGTCGGACTCAGGTTGATGGGCAAATCTGCCGTTGGGTGTGGCCCCGAGCATTTTTCCGAAATAGACATGGCAGGTGGTGGAAAGCATGTTGAGATGATACACCGTTCCCTTGGTATTTGGTTTGCCGTCAATGGCTGTGAACAGGCTCTCGTATATCTGCTGCATGATGGTGTCTGCCCGATCGTCATCATTGCCGAAAAAGGGGGTTTTGTTCCATAGGGTCAGACGGAGCGGTTCATTGTCTGCAAAATTACAAGCCAGGGCGTCCAGCAGTTGTTCCCAGGAAAAGGTGTTTTTTTCGAAGATATGGCTTTTAATCGCAGACAGGCTGTCGGTGATGGTACCGATGCCGCAGCACTGGATGTAATTGGTGTTATAGCGGGGGCCTCCGTCGTAGTAGTCCTTGCCCTTTTCAATGCAGTCATTGATGACTACAGACAAAAAAGGTGCCGGGGAATACTTGGCATACATGCGCTCGATATAATTATTTACCTCAATTTTGAGGGTGACGATGTATTCCAGTTGGCGGGTGAAGGCATCGTAGAGCGCCTCGTAGGAGGTAAAATCTCTTGGATCACCTGTTTGCAAACCTACCTGCTTCCCTGTCAGTGGATCTGTTCCGTTGTTAAGTGTTATTTCCAGGATTTTGGGTACATTGAGATAACCGGTGAGGATATAGGCCTCTTTGCCGAATGCCCCGGTCTCAATACAGCCGCTGGTACCCCCTTCACGTGCATCTTCAATTGATTTTCCCACCCGCACCTGTTCCATGATAACGGTGTCGGTATTGAAAACGGATGGGTAGCCGTAACCCTTGCGGATAACCCGCGAGGCAGCTTTGAGAAAACGGTTCGGAGTCTTGCTGCTGATGTGTACTGAGGGTTGGGGCTGCAGCAGGTGCAGTTCGTCAGCCACTTCCAGGGCAATATAGGAAACCTCATTGGTACCGTCACGGCCATTTTTGAGCAGGCCGCCTAAGTTGATCTGGGTAAAATCGTTGTAGGTACCGCTTTCTTTGGCTGTAACCCCAACCTTTGGCGGGGCAGGCTGGTTGTTGATTTTAATCCAGAGGCAGGCCAGGAGTTCTTTTGCCTGTTCACGCTTCAGGGAGCCGTCATTGAGTTCCTTTTCGTAAAAAGGGTAAAGGTGCTGGTCAAGGTGCCCAGGCGACATGGCATCCCATCCGTTGAGTTCAGTTATGGTG
>JAUVLX010000210.1 GCA_030600525.1 Desulfobulbus sp.
GTATCGTTGGCTGGGTATTCTTGGTGGTGGTTTTTTTATGGGGCTTGGTGGTGCCTACCTGTCCCTTGCTTATACTCATCTCTGGAGCAATAACCTGACTGCCGGCCGTGGCTGGATAGCGGTGGCTTTGGTTATATTTGCCTTCTGGCGTCCTGGACGAGCTGTGTTCGGAGCCTACCTTTTTGGTGGTATTATGGCGCTTCAGCTCAGGTTGCAGGCAACCGGCATCCAGCTACCGTCCTCCTTGTTACTTATGTTACCCTACGGATTGACGGTCCTTGTCCTTGTCCTGTCATCACTGGGGCGTAGACGTACCAATGAGCCTGCTGCCCTGGGGGTGAATGTTGAACCGGCCGATTAACTATCCTTTATAAAATTCGTATTAAGAGTGTTTGTGTAAGGAGTTGAAGAATGGAAGAAAAATCTCAGTATAGAAAAACATATCCCATCTCCTGGGACCAGTTGCATCGTGATTCCAAGGCATTGTCCTGGCGTTTGCTAGGTACGGAGTACTTCAAGGGCATCATTGCCATAACACGGGGCGGAATGGTTCCTGCTGCGATTATTGCTCGTGAGCTCAATATTCACCTTGTTGATACCATTTGCATCTCCAGTTATGACTGGAAAGATAAAAAAGGAGATGCTGAAATACTCAAGCCCTTTGCTGGAGAAGGGGAGGGGTGGCTACTCATCGACGATTTGGTGGACACGGGACGGACTGCCCAGATTGTGAAAAAAATGGTGCCTAAAGCCCATTTTGCGACAGTGTACGCAAAACCAGCCGGTCGGCCGTTGGTAGACACCTTTGTCACTGAAGTCAGTCAAGATACCTGGATTCTTTTTCCCTGGGATACCGAGTCCCAGTTTGTTCAGCCGCTGGCAGCAGGGAAGTAGCAGGCAATGGCAGCGGCTGAACCAGTCATACGGCTGGAAGGTATATCAAAATCATTTGGCAGTGTGCAGGCCAACCAGGATATTACCCTGGATATTCACCGGGGACGAATTCTTGCGCTTCTGGGGGAGAATGGTGCAGGTAAATCTACCCTGATGTCCATTCTTGCCGGTCAATTGCAACCCGACAGCGGTACAATACTGCACAACGGAAAACCGGTTGTTTTTACCAATACGGAAAAGGCCATCCAGAGTGGTATCGGCATGGTCTACCAGCATTTTAAGCTGGTAGAAGCCATGACTGTTGCTGAGAATATTTTTCTTGGCGTTTCCGGTGGCATGTGGCTGCGGCATAAAGAGATGAATGCCGAGGTTCGTCAACTTGCGGAAACATACGGTATCTCGGTCGACCCAGAGGCTGTGATTGCCGATTTGTCAATGGGCGAGAAACAACAGGTTGAGATTCTTAAATTATTACACCGCAAAAGTTCCATCCTGATCTTCGACGAACCGACGGCAGTGCTGACCCCAAAAGAGTCGGAAGCATTGTTTGCAACCATGCGGCAGATGGTTGAGATGGGAACGGCCATTGTTTTTATCAGTCATAAACTGGAAGAAGTCCTGTCTCTTGCCGACGACATCGCGATACTGAAGCGTGGCAGAGTGATTGATCAGATACCGAAAAAGTCGGTGCACTCGACAGCAGAACTCGCTCGTCGGATGGTAGGGCGCGCAGTCCTTTTGCAGGTGGACAAAGAACCCATAGAACCGCGACAAATTGTCCTGAAAGTTTCCTCTTTGCAGGGGAATGGGCTGAAGCAAGCTGACTTTGAAGTCCGTCAGGGAGAAGTTTTTGGTATTGTCGGGGTTGCTGGAAACGGACAAAAGCCATTGGTTGAAACCATTTGTGGTTTAACCCCTCCTAAAACAGGGAGCGTCCGCATCTTGGGTTTGGAATGGAAACGTTTTTTTTCTAAGCAGAACTGGGAACAAACTCTCAGCTATATCCCCGAAGATCGCCAAGGGTTAGCAACCTGTCCCGGTCTGAGTCTGCTTGATAATTTTTTATTAACTACCAGGGGTGGGTTTGTGCGCGGGCCATGGTTGTTGAGAAAACGGGCCAGTGTTATTGTTGATAAGCTCATTAATGATTTTGACATCCGTCCGCCTGACTTGGATGCTCTGGCCTGGCAGCTTTCCGGCGGGAACCTGCAGAAGATGGTTCTGGCAAGGGAGTTTTATCGCCGGCCAAGGTTAATTGTTGCTGAGCAGCCAACCCAGGGACTCGATATTGCAGCAGCAGAAGACGTCTGGAATTTATTGATGAAAGCCAGAGAGCAGGCCGGCATATTATTGGTTACGGGAGATCTCTCTGAAGCGTTGACCTTGTCCGATAGGATTGGAGTCATGTATGGCGGAATGTTGGTGGATACCTTTGCTGCCGATGACCAGAAACGAATTAACCAGATACCGGAGATGATGGCAGGCCTTGCAACCCATTGATCTATAAGCCTGTTGATTTACTGTCTTTTTACCCAATCTCTTCGTTATGCTGAAAAAATAATCCTCGGAATATCAATTATATGCCTGTGTTTATTTTTTCATCATGCCTCGACCTTGAACGAAAATTCTAGTAAATCAACAGACTCATCTATTAGTTTCTAATTTTCTAACTGAGGGGGAATTATGATTTTATCATACAGAGATTACCAGCCCAAGGCAGGAAAAGGTGCCTGGGTGGCACCCAATGCCACCTTTATTGGTGATGTTGAAATCGGTGAAGATGTATCCCTGTGGTTTGGTACCATTGCCAGGGGCGATGTGCACAGTATTCGGATCGGTGACCGGACCAACATCCAGGATAACTGCATGATCCATACAACTGGAGCAGAGGGCGGTGGACGTGCGCTTGACGAGGGCCATCCTGCAATCATCGGTAGCGAGGTGACGGTGGGCCATAATGTGATATTGCATGGGTGCACGGTAGAGGATCTGTGCCTGATAGGGATGGGCGCCATTGTACTTGACGGGGCTGTGATCGGACGAGAGTCCATTGTGGGTGCGGGAGCCGTTGTGACCGGCGGGAAGATATTTCCTCCACGTTCGCTGATTCTCGGTTCTCCGGCCAAGGTGGTTCGCGAGATTACTGATGAGCAGGTAAAGGGGTTTCGTGAATCCTGGAAAAGATATGTTGACTTGAAAAATGAATATGTCCAAGCGCAAGTGGGCTATTGTTTTTAGTGTCATCTCAAGTCAGAACTGGCGCAAGATAACGAAGTCTTTCTGTTTTCCTGCAAGGCGCAACTGATTGAGCATAGCAGTGCTATGTGATTGAAGGAGCAACGCTGTCAGGAAGGCAAAAGGGCTCGTTAGATACGGCAGTTGTTGCTTGACAGGACACTAGGCCGCATACCCGTTAATTGTAAAAAAGATTATATAGCAGCAAGCTACGGGCCACCCTGCGGGTCTGCTGAGACATTTTGGTCCTGATAGGCATCTCAGCAGTAGCCATAGGGTGAGCTGGTGGAGCGGAAGGAGTGGTGGGGTGTGTTGATTATACCCTGACAATACTGTTCTCTTCACCGTATTCATTGGGTGCAAATCCGTCAGCCTGCTGGTCATTCACCCATACATTGCCGTCCAGCACATAACGAAATAGATATGTTTCTTCGGCTGGCAGTGAAACCGTTACCGAAAAACTGCCATTTTTGAGTTTTTTCATCGGGGTTGCATCCAGTAACCAGGTATTGAACTCACCAGCGATCACCGCACTTTCTGCACCTTCCTCGTTTTCATACTTAAAGGTTACCCTGCATATCTTACCGGTTTTAGAATAGCTTTTTTTTAACATATTGTCCTCCTGAGAACCATGTTAGAAAACATGGATAAATGGAATGAAAGATTCTGGACACATGACGCATAGAAAAGATTCGTTCTTCAGAAACTGTAAAAGATGTTGGTGGGCAGATCAAATTGATATTTCATTTTGCCCTGTTTTATTTTTTTGTCATCTGACAGACACATGCGACCAATTGGTAGATACAGATTTGAGTTAAGCGGTGGGACAGAAGTAAAATAAATAATTAAACTTATTACATCGATAGAAAATTATGGATAACACACAATATAAAATTCCTGAGTTGCTAGCTCCGGCAGGCAGTTTTGAAAAACTGGTCACAGCAGTGCATTATGGTGCGGATGCTGTTTATTTAGGTGGTAAGCAGTTCAGTCTCCGTGCAAGGGCAGCCAATTTTGACGATGCAGACATCGGCCGGGCTGTCGAGTATGCCCACCAGCATGGAGTGAAAGTTTATGTAACAGTCAATATATTTGCCCACAACCGCGATATGAAAGGACTTCCTGGGTACTTGGAATTATTACAGTCCCATGGAGTTGATGGTATTATTGTTGCCGATCCGGGTGTGTTTTCCCTTGCTCAGCAAACCGTGCCTTCACTGCCTGTACATCTTTCCACTCAAGCAAATGTGACCAATGGTGCCAGTGCAGCCTTCTGGAGCAGGCAAGGGGTGTCGAGGATAAACTTGGCCCGTGAACTGGGATATGGTGAAATACAGGAAATACGAAGAGCAACTGATGTTGAATTGGAAATTTTTGTCCATGGGGCGCTGTGCATTTCCTATTCCGGACGGTGTATGCTCAGCAACTACATGACAGGTAGAGATGCCAATAAGGGGGACTGTTCCCAGCCATGTCGCTACTCCTATAAGCTGGTAGAGGAAAAACGACCCGGTCAATACTATCCTGTCGAAGAGGATGAGCGCGGTACCTATATCTTTAATGCACGTGATCTCTGTCTGCTGCCTCATTTACCAAAGCTTATAGCTGCAGGTGCCGATTCTATTAAAATTGAAGGGCGGATGAAATCTATGGGGTATGTGGGCAGTGTTGTCAGGCTGTATCGAACGGCATTGGACCTGATCGAGGAAAAACTTTTTTCAGGCATAGACCTAAATGATATCGAGTTGCCGACTGTTTTTCGTAAGGAAATGAATAAGATCGGTACTCGTGGGCACTCTCAAAACTTTTTTGAGGGTAACCCTTCATCTGATGATATGCTTTATGATACAATGCGATTAGCGCAAGGTTATGCACCGGTAGGCATTGTACGTTCTATTGCTCCTTTGACCATTGAAACCCGCAATGTTCTGGAGAGCGGTGATACTGTTGAATACCTTGGGCCTGACAGTATTGAGCCAGTGACAGCTCAGGTGGTAAAGATGGTCAATAAGGATGGCGAGGATATGGTCCGGGCAAACCCAGGAAATAGGGTCGAATTACACACTGAACCACAATTCGTTTCGGCACAACTAAACAGTATTATAAGAAAATATATAGCACCACTATGAAATCGTTATTTGATGTTCCATTTCTTCCTGATCCATCGTATGTAGAACTTCTGGCAGAACATGCAGATGAACTCGACTGTGTCCATTTCAGTCTTCTTCCAGATTTACATTTAGACAGTCGCATTTTACTTGAGGATCTGCAAAACAGTGAAAACTATCTTGAACAGCTTGGTCGACTGCAGGGCGTAAAGAAGTATGCCTTGATGAACAGCCGTTTTTATTCTCCCGAGTTGCTGAGCGACAAAGAGAATATGCAATGCATTGTCAATACCCTCCATGAGTACCTGGAACGTGACCTGATTAACGGTATCATCTATTGCGATCACTATTTACTGCAGTATCTCTCCGAGGAGGCCCCTGATATTGCTTCTTCGTTGGAGGCTGTTCCCGGAGTGAATACCATGTTGGATTCGTTTGGCAAGATTGACGCCCAATTATCCTATATTGAGTTGACTCGCTTCAAAAAACCGCAGAAAATTGTCCTTGATCGATCCTTGAATCGAGATTTGGACTCTTTGGCGAAAGTAGCTCTTAAAACCCATACCGAGTTTCCTCACATACGGCTGGAGGTGCTTGCCAACGAAGGTTGTCTACCTTACTGTCCATTTAAGCTTTCCCACGACTCCTACATCGCCCTGGCCAATATCAACGGTGATAAGAGCATCTTAGGTTTTAACAATAATCTTGGATGTATGAATGTATTGTACAAAGAGCCTCACCGAATTATTCTTTCCCCCTTTATCCGCCCCGAAGATATAGAGCTCTATTTTTACCATATTGATACCATCAAGTTATGCGGCCGCTCGCTGGGGCCTGATTTTCTCAGCCAGGTGTTTAAGGCTTACAGCCGGCGCCAACACGACGGTAATTTGCTTGATCTTCTTGATGCCACTAACTGGCTTGCCGATCAGCTGTACATCGACAATAGCTCGCTTTCTTTTGATTTTGCAAATATGCTCTCACAATGCGACGGGCGCTGCGAAAAGTGCGGTTTTTGCAAAGAACTGTTTGAAATGATTGCCCAGTGGCAACCTTTATCCATTCCTGATAAGCGGGCAGCGGTGAATTGACAGGGAGCTTTTTCACGGTT
>JAUVLX010000204.1 GCA_030600525.1 Desulfobulbus sp.
GAAACCTTGTGGTAATGAACTCTGGACGAGCTCCTCTCCACTTATAGACACACTGCCGCTCATCACCCACGACCATCACTTTGGCTCTCTTACCCGCAAGTATTTTTAACAATTGTTGTTGGCACTCGTTTACATCCTGGTATTCATCAACAATTATATGTTCAATTCGATTTGCCACCCAACTGGCGAGCTCATCGCTCTCCAACATGGCCATAATGGGGTCGTAGATAAGATCTGCGTAAAAACGGATCTTCCTTTTTTTTCTGACCTTTTCGAAAATGTTATAGGCCTTTATAAAATAGCTATATCGCGAAGAAAGTTTCAGTGACTCAAAAGCATCGCCAGGACCAGAAACAGTAGATTTAACACGGTCGATAAATGCAATAAATGCTTCTACCTCATCACCTGCCAGCCAGCTAGATCGATTTAACTCTTCCCGGTAAACTTCATTAGCAACCTGTTGAGCAAGCTTCTCTAAAATATACTCCTCAGTAACCAGCTTATAACGTGGCAGTGCTCCCCGCTTAGTAAAACTATTTACAAGACGCATACCTAAGGAGTGGAACGTTCGCACCTCTGGTAATGCAGAAGAAACAGAAGATAGCCGTTTCTCCATAGATTCGGCAAAGGAATTCCGCGCTGATTTATTGAACATCAATACTAAGATTGAATCAGCTGCAATATCCTGGGCCAATAATTGCTCAACCCTGGCAACCATCGTAGTGGTCTTCCCAGAACCAGCAACAGCGCTTACTCGCGCATGTCCGCCGTCGTGCTGTACAATGCGTAACTGTTCCTCGGTCAGATTCATCTTTGTTTATGTTTTTGTATAAAAAGGACAGGGCCACACAATTATGAATGAGTGGCCCAGAAAAGGATAGAAATCGAGCAGATCACTTATTTCTTTTTCGGCTGCATAACATCGGTTATGGAACTATCAACGATCTCAGCTGCAAAGGCAAAGGTCTCAGTCAGAGTCGGATGTGCATGAACTGTGAGACTGGAAAGGGGGGCAAGTCCACTTTTGACTTTTCAATTCTTTTTGCCTGATAGCATCAACTTCCCTTTGCAGATGTTTGTCCCTTTCAACAGGCAGTTTCACAGCTTGCTCTACTTTGTAATTCTGTTTTTCCTCTCCCTGTATTGTGGTGAATTAACGCAGCCACATCGTCTACAATCATAAACAGACAGGCGATAAGTATCAGGACGATGATAGTGGCAAAAATGGTTCCGTATCCCAGCGAAAGAGCCATAGGAATCATGAATCGTGCTTGCCTGGAGGTTTCAAATATCATCGGTGCAAGCCCGCCAAAAGCAGAAAATCAAGGGGTCAAAAATCAAGGTGTCAGACTCGCTTGATTTTCTGCCATTCATGAAAATCTTTTGACTTTCTGTCGCCACCTCTGGAGTTTGGTCGGACTGGCCGATTCAGTTTTGATCCTACCCGATCCTTGAAACAATCGCTCCCCAGCACCCAGGCTTTGTTGGTCGCAGCTCTGATTTCGTCCAGCGTTTGGGTTGGAATCTTATCCAAAAACAGTGCTTTATACTCTGCCTGCCGTTGTTTAGCTGTTGCTCCCAATGTATGATACAGAGAATGATGAGTTACAATGCTGTTCATCTCGCCCAACGCATTATGCCGGTAACTTGACCATGGGTAGTCCCCAGGATGCTCAACCATTTTTGCTCGCACGGGATTGAGTTCAATATAGCGGTGGCAGATCAAGGCATAGTTTTCACTGTCTATTAGTGTCGCCTTATACCGGCCCTCCCACAACGTGCCCGTACGCCGATAGGTGAAGTTGAAGTATTGCACATAGTACCTTCCGAGCATCTGCATCGTTTTGGAAATGCCATTTTCCTGGTGAGGTGTGATGAGCAGGTGGAGATGATTTGTCATCAAGGCATAGGCGTGAACATCGCACCGATGCTTTATGCAGGCCAACCTCAGCTTTTCCAGATAAAAATGGTAATCGGCATCAGACAGAAAAATGGGTTCTCGGTTGTTGCCACGGACGATGACATGCTGTGGATGGCCAGGGATAACATAACGGGGTAGACGAGCCATAGCGCTTTTCCTCATTGGGAGTTTACTATACCATAATAGAATACACCGCCGATAAAATAAAATTAATCGAGTCTGACCCCTTTGATGTGCCTTTGATGTGTCAATTGTTTTATTGGCTTTACCCTATAGCTTGAGGAATTTAAGGTAATGCTGATAGAGGATTTCAAATCGCTTTATTTCTGTTGTTTTCATGGTATACTCCTTTTTGTTGTAAGTGTTCAAAATTGAACACATGTTGGAGATATATACTATTTATTGCGTTTTCTGCCGCAGAGCGACTTTGTCCAACAATAAGTTTAGCCTGTAACTACGTCTTTTAAATCAAGAACGGAATTTACTGTTCCCCTACTCACTCCCTGGAGGAAAAAAGATGAATAAGGTATTTGGTATGATGTCAGTGATCTGTCTCAGTATGGTCATGACAATTGCGACAGCTGCAGACTCTCATGCAAAAAAACGTATTGTATTCGGTGGTGGTCCCGCTGGTGGAACTTTCCAGGTTGTCGCCAATGCAATCCAGGTGTACAAACCTGTAAAAGAGATGGCTGATTTTACAGTAAAAGCACAATCTTCTGCTGGTTCTGTAGAGAATCTTCGAAAGGTAAACTCAGGTAAATCTGATTTTGCCGTCGTCTACTCCGGACACGTATATCTTGGTGCCAACGGCAGAATGAAAAACGACACAAAAAAATACGAAAATGTTATGGCCGTTGCGTATCTCTACGGTGCTCCTGCTCAGCTTGTTGTGCATAAAGATTCCGGGATCAAATCGGTAAAAGACCTTGTTGGTAAAAAAGTTGGTGTTGGTAATGCCGGATCCGGTGCCTTTGCTAACTGCGAACTCTTTTTCACCCACATGGGTGTCTGGGATAAAGTTGAACGTAACGCTATGGGGTACAATGATGCAGCTGCAGCATTTGGAAACAATCAACTTGATGCGTTCTGGCTCTTCACTGCGTTCCCATCCGGTGCCGTAATTATGGCAGCGCAGACCAACGACATCGCCCTTATCGACCTTGAGGCCGATGCCGTTGCATCCGGTTTTTATGAGCAATATCCATACTTCTCAAAACTCAGCGTTCCTGCCGGGACTTATAAAGGCGTTGATGTCGATACTCCATCATTCCAGGATTCAACTCTCTGGGTAGCCAACAAAGACGTATCTGATGACGTTGTGTATCAGCTTCTCAGTGTGATCTATACCGATGAAGGCCTTGCTCATATGGTTGAACAGAAAAAAACATTTAAAAATATGTCCATCAAAAATGGTGTAAACGGAATCGTTACTCCACTGCATCCGGGCGCCATCAAATTCTGGAAAGAGAAGGGCGTATTATAATTTTTTTCATGCTTTTTTTCAAGCGACAGGGCGATGGCTACCCTGTCGCTTTGTTCGACATTTCTGTAAAAAAGAATATCGATTAAGGAATGTCGAATGTTGAGGTCTATAAACACTTCATTATTCGACATTCCTTATTTGATATTCTGCGGTTTGTTTTTAATTTACTTACTCTTGACGAGGTTCTCCCCGTGTATGATAAGCTAAAAAGATTTGAACAGATACTCTTTGATGTTTGTGCTGTAGGATTACTCCTTTTTTATTCCTATGCTGCTGTTATTTCTCCTGCTGCAACCCAGTATCACCGAGGAATTTATGTTATTGTTACCTATGTACTGGTGTTTCTTTTGTATCGCTCCAAATCCAGCATAGGGAGGGTGGTAGATTACATACTGATTGTACTTTCCATTGTCTCCATCGGTTATTGGATATTCAATTTTGAAGTCATTAATTATCGCATGGGTGCGGAAACACCCCTGGATATGGGAATAGCCATTGTGGGTGTATTGCTCGGCATTGAGCTTGCCAGACGAGTTGTAGGTAACATTTTTGTAGTAATTGGCCTGGTTGTGCTGACCTATGGTGTCTACGGCGATTATATGCCTGATCTTATCTCCCATGCAGGCGACACTTTCCCTGCCCTTTGTACCTCAATTTTTTACAAAAGCGATGGCATATTCGGCATCATGGCAAATGTCCTCGCTACCTATATTCTGCTCTTTGTGCTTTTTGGTGCTTTTCTTGAGAAATGCGGAGCACAGAAATTCTTTATTGATTTTCCCCTGGCTGCAGTTGGCCACAAAATAGGAGGTCCGGGGAAGGTCGCAGTTATTGCCTCTGGACTCTTTGGCTCCATTTCTGGCAGTGCAATTGCCAACACCGTATCGACCGGTGCATTCACTATCCCCATGATGAAAAAAGCCGGTTTTAAACCGCATATTGCAGGTGGTATTGAGCCAGCAGCGTCCATTGGTGGGATGTTTATGCCCCCCATCATGGGTGCGGGTGGCTTTATCATGGCTGAGCTCACGGGCCTGCCCTATTCACGCATCATGCTAGTTGCCTTGTTTCCTGCCATAATGTACTTTTTCTCAGTTTTTGTAATGGTTCACTATGAGGCCAAGAAAAACAATATAGTGGGAGAAAAATCAGAACACAGTGCGTGGGAGATTTTTAAGAGTGAGTGGTACTACACTATTCCTCTTATTGTAATCACCATCTTCATGCTCCTTGGCTATTCACCCGGCTATTCAGCCATCCTTGGCCTGGTTTCCTGTATTGTGATTTCCTGGTTTCGCAAAGAGACCCGAATCGGGCCCAAAGAATTCCTTGAAGCATCACGAAAGGGTGCTGAATCCAGTTTGAAGATCGGAGCAACGGTTGGAGTTATTGGCATCATCATCGGTGTCCTCACCTTCAGTGGTCTGGTTCTCACCTTTGCCGATATTGTTATTGAACTTGCAGGTGGCTCACTGGTCCTCACCATCTTTCTCATTGCCTTGGCATCGTTGGTTCTTGGTATGGGAGTACCTGTTACTGCGGCGTATCTTATTACTGCCGTGGTTGCAGTACCAGCGCTCACCCATCTTGGGGTCAATGTCCTTGCGGCGCATATGATTGTGTACTGGTTATCGCAGGATTCAAATATCACTCCTCCTGTGTGTATAGCTGCCTTTGCCGGAGCAACCATTGCTAAGGCAAATATGTGGAAAACCGCCTTTTCGGCATTTAAATTTGCCAAATTTTTGTATCTGGGTCCTTTTCTTTTTGGTTTTGTACCAGGATTTTCTCTCACGGGAAGCAGTATGGACATAATCAAGGCCTTTACCCTGATTATTTTTGGTACCTGGTTGTATTCCTACCTGCTGAGTGGTATCTGGATTCAATCCATTTTCAAGAAAAAACAAACAACATAGGGGTGCCGAGAGTTTTTTGGGACTGCGGGATCCTCAACAGGGTTTCGCGAGGGTTCGCTGTCCAGATTGTCACCACGAGTATTTTCTAGCCTTCAACGATCGTGGTAGATGGTTTCGAAGCATCGTCAGTGCGTATTCAACCGAGAGATGCCAAAGGCATTGAAAACTTGGCTCAATACATTAGAAAAACTTCAAGGAATGTTGAGTATCCTTCGGCGGTAGCGAAGTATGGAATATTTTAATATTGGGGCTGGTTGCCAATCCTCTGGCACATCACCTCCAGCGTGTCGCTCACCACCACGAAGGCCTTGGGGTCTATCTGGGGCTGACAAGCTGTTTTACCTGTGATAGCTCCCGAAGATTAACAACGGTATAAAGGACTTTTTCATCCCTACCTGAGTAGGCACCCTTTCCATTCAAGACCGTCACCCCTCGATTGATATTCTCCAGAATCTTTTGGGATATCCCTTCAGCGGAATTTGATACAATGAAAACTGCCTTTCGCTGGCTCAGCCCGGAAATCACCAGATTGAGGATGCGGGCGCTGACATAAATATAGATCAAGGTGTACATAGCTTTCTCTAGGGGAAAAAACAGGGCGCCAGCTAGCAACACCATGCAGTTGAAAACCAGGGTTGTGGTTCCCAGGCGAACGGAAAACAATTTGCGTAAAGCCACGGAGAGAATATCTGTTCCGCCTGTTGACCCCAGAGACTTCAAGGTGATACCCACGGCGGTACCTGAAAGGATTCCCGCCAACAAAAATGAAAAAAGGGTCACCCATTAAAAGGCCCTCGTCAAGAGAATATAATATTCCATTTAAGAAAAAAGCTGTTTTCTTGCGAGGTGAAAATGTTCGAGTAACTTACCAGCTTTGCCTACGCCCGGTATTTCAAAGGGAGGTGTCATTTTGAAAATACTGCACCAGTCACCCATCAGGATCAAGAGCAAGGGAACTTTCCTTGATAGAATCGATTACTGATCGAGGAAACACTGATATAGTTGAGAAACAAAGCATCTCTTTCTTCTATATATAGCTTCCTTTACCCCCTGTTCGCTATCGCGAACCCAAGCGCTATTAGGGGACAGACCACGTTTTATGTTATCTTTTTGAACCATAACCGTGGTCTGTCCCCTAATAATACTTCCCCTAATAACCCCCAACCTGATTCACTAGATTGACCATTGTTTAATCCCTCAAAAGCA
>JAUVLX010000114.1 GCA_030600525.1 Desulfobulbus sp.
CCGATAAAGAAGTCGTTAAATGTAGGAATTGACATTTGGCCTGACAGGTAGTGCTCAGGAACTTTCTTCTTATTTCGCCCTTAGGAGTTGTCCTGAAATAACTTGAACATCTCGCATCGCATCTTCAGGTCATTTTTGGCTGATCTTCAATCACAAAGTCCTCAACGTAGCACAACTACGCCTGCGGCTTTGTTCAATTAGATCATCCAAATCTAACCTAAATATGAGCGCGATATTGTCCAACTTATTTACGGACAGCTCTTTATTGCCAACTCACTTTTTTGCAGAGATAGTCTGTTCGTATACGTATTCTCTGGAATAGCCTTTAATGTGATCACGATGGATGACATGAGAGTAAACGAGTGTCTCGTATTGTAGTGTGTCGTTAAGAATCGCCATGTTTTTAAGAGGCATATTTCTTGGAATACGCACTCACAAAGCTGAAAGAAAGTGGCGCATACGATCAGATTTTGGAGGCCTCTCGGCGAGGAGAGTATCAGCAGAAATAGCAACATGAACGCGGCTAGGAGCCCATCCGAAAATGTTTTTTTGCCCGACTCGGCGTCATACTCAAAAAATAATGCTCGGAGGTAAGCGTAGACTCCGATATCGAATATATGCCTGCGCTTATTTTTTGAGAGATCCTTGATTCGAACAAAAAAACCTATTCTCGGACAACCTCCTAGGGACTCATCAGTATCTTTTCAATTGAATATGCCGGTCGTTATATTGTCAATCCGAACGTCTCCTTTCTTTGCTAATCTCAAGATGTTACATTCAATTCCTGTGCGTCTCCGCGTACGAGGTTCTTCCAGGGAATATTCGCACTAAGCTGCCCACATAATCTCCTTGGAAGAGACCGTCAGTTTAAATTCAAGAGAGAGATGTTGACCTTAAAAAACAAAGCAGTAAAATGATTTTTCAAGATTTGAAGCTGTGCTTCACTGAAGTGGAGTTAAAAGAGGTCGCAGCTAGTGTCGCGTCAACGATGAAATGTCAGAGCAGCGTTGCCGAGACACTAGGCCTGTACGGGTAAGTATCGGAGGCGATGATAAATAGACGGTATCCAGCTGGTAGCTAATGGTTTTTACATTACTGCAAAAAAAACGATAGCTGTCAGCGTAAATGCAATAGTTTGGGTAGGAACGGAGAGTTATGAAAGAGGGGAATAAGGGTTTAGAGATCGATAGCAAGTCCAAAGAATTGATAAAAAAATGGCAGCAACAGGCTGATTCGCTCAAAAAAAAGCACCCGAAGTGGAATGCCGCAAAGATTCAGAAGGAGATGAAAAAGCGGATCATCCAGGATGCAGAGGCGGCGTTCTCTACCAAGAGCGGAAAAGCGTATATTGAAGAGGTTAATGCTCACCTAAAGGAAGTCGAAGATGCCAGAAACAGGGCCATTGACGGTATCATGGCGTACATGGGGAAAACGAGTCCTGAGGCAATTGCCACGGTTCTGTTCGAACTGGATTGCGGATGCATCAGGGCATGTGCGGTATCCAAAAAGGGTAAACCCATGGGAGAAATGATCATGGTGTCCGGCAAGCAGGTGGAAAAGGATTATGAGTGCAGTATCTGCCGGGATGACGGAGGGGCTGATTCAAAGCGGTGCGTCAGGAAAGCAATAATTTGGCCTGGAGAAGAATCAGAACTGCCCTCCGATGAGTTTAGGCTGGACATCGGCAAGAAGGTTTTTGGTGATGACTACTCCTTAGACGACATATAATTTCTTTTAGGTAACCTCCCCCCCCGGTTTTGCGGGGGGAAATATAAGTTTGACGGATCCTGGAAAATAAAGAAGCCTCCACGCTCGTGGACCGCTCAACGTCACGAGCGGGAGGCTTCATGAACAACATCCAAAGCTCAAGCCACTCAAGGTGGTCAGTGATTTTTTTTGAATATACCACTTTGAGCGGTCCACGATTTTAAGCCACCGATTTTTCCGGTGGATACTTACTTCTATCAGTAATATAGGTTGGACAGATCTTAGTCTGTTAATGCGAAGTGACAATGTTCCGCGTTGTTCAGTGCCTGTACCAATTCATCGGTATCATGAGTACTGATGTCGTTGATTGTTACGGCCTTTATCTGTTCCAACAACCATGGTCTCGTTTGGAAAAAAGTCAATATTGCTGCTGTCCTGATTCTTACTCCTTTCCGAAGTATTTCTGCTCCACGGGCTCTGGCAATGTAGTTAAAAAGCTTGAGACTAATCGTTATTTTCTTCTCAGTCGTTTTGGTCTCGGAATTGTTGTGGTTTAGGAAATCAGAGGACGAGTGAATGCTTTTTTTTCTGAACATAGCACCCATGACACCGAGACCCGGCACAACAGTTGAGAGGGCAATTACTGCTCCAGACTCCGTCAGGGGAGTGTAAACATCATCGACCGGTTCTCCGTTGAGGAGAATCGTCTGTACTTCCTCCTCGATATATTCGGGTGTGAATCCCGGGATTTTTTCAAGGAATGTAAGTAAAGGTTCCCCGGTTTTGGTTTCTACCTCGAAACGTGATTGGAGACGAGCTGTAAACTTTTGGGTCACATCTTGGTCAAGTTGGAGTGTTATTACGGGAATACTCTTCTTTAGGGATGTGTTGCTGGTGGCAGTTGTTTTGTTCATAGCCTCTTTTGGGGGACACTTAAGTATTAACACCTCGTGACACCGTTATAAGCAATTCTGATTGTTTGTTTATACTCCTCCATCAATACAAGAACCTTAGGGGGTGCGTCTCGGGGCGGGCAGGTGAGAAATATTGCAGTATACCTGCCCGCTGTCTGAGAGTATTTCATTCCTGCTTGAAAATCAGTGCTTGTTTCCATTGCAGTAAAACAATGGCTGACAGAATCAGGAATGCAATGCTCCACAGCGCCAAAGTAAAAGAGCCGGTCTTGTCATAGCAAAATGCTGCTAGAAGGGGGGCAACTGCACCAGTAATATTTGCTGAAAAGAGCCAACCATAAGTAGTTGCAACACATTGTGCACCCCAAATTCTGGCGACTGCTCCTGCATAAAGTACCAACACCCCACCATAGTTAAATCCTGCAAGCGATGAAAATATGGGAAGTCCGGTGGTGGAAGTAAGAATAGGCCCCGCAGCCAACAGTAGTATTGCCTGGGCAAAAAGATTTGCCTGAATTACATTTTTTGTTGCGAACCTATCGAAAAAAGATCCCCAGGTTACTCTGCCCACAGCATTCGCTATGGTAAAAAAGGCAACAGCAGTTACCCCGGTTCCGGTATTAGCCCCGGTAAAGAGTTCTTTAATGTTGGCATTAATGGCAAACCCTGCCGCAAGACCGGAAAACATGGCAAAGTAGAGTATCAGAAAAGCATTGTCGGTAAGAGTATCTTTTATCGGAGCAGGCTTGGCCGGTTTGGTTGTAGTTTCTTCATCAGGGTTCACCATGAAAAAACCGGCACTGACCGTAAGTAGGAAAAAGGCGATACCGAAAAGTTTAAACAGGCCAAAAGGGGTCGTGCCAACTGTGAGCAGGTAGCCGCCGATTTTACTCACCAGTGCTGCTCCCTCTCCAAATCCAGCAACAGCGATCCCTGTGACTAGTCCCTTTTGACGTGGAAATCATTTCATACAGGTTGAGATCGGTATGATGTACGCTATCCCTGCTCCAATTCCAGCGATTACGCCGTTGCCAAGAATCGTGAAGTAAAAGTTGGAAAGACCAAAAGAGCCGAGTATCCAGCCAGAGGCAAACAGTGCAGCGAACGTTATCAACTTTATTTGTGACCATGGCTTCTCCATTACCACTACCGCCAAAAACAATACCGTAGAGACTTTCTTGACTGGCAACACTTTCAGCCGCTGGTCGACAATAATTGGGGTAATCACACGAGGTCTCATCGTGAGTGCCGAAATCAAGAATCTGATAACTTTGTGCTTGCAAATGCGCTTTTACCTTTTCTTTTAAAAGGTAACCTGCATGGTCGGAGCCGAGTGAAATGGTTTTCATTTGAACATATTATTCCTCTAGTCGTTATTAGGGATGATCGTGGTTTGAATCAGTTGGAGCCTTTGCTCTTTCGTTCTCATGTTTTTGTTTTCAACAAACTTATCAATTGAGCACAACTTTATCTTGAAGCTGCTTAATTTGCATTTCAAGAATCTCCGGGTCGTTCAAACTGTTGGTAAGCAGGTATCCACCTTGAAGTGAGGCGATGAAACTATAAGCAAGTCTCTGGCTAGTTAGCCTACAGCTACCAGGACAAGGCCTATAAAAAGGATAGCTACTCCTATAAAACGGGGAAGAGATCCTTTTTCCTTAAGAATGAGCACCCCCATAAGTGTTCCTAGAGGGATAGAGAGCTGCCGTAGGCCAACAATATAACTGACATTTTTTGCATGAGTCATGGCAAGGAGGATAATGCCATAGGTTGCACCGATGGTAAGCCCTGCTAAAAATGCGGGTTTAAGCAGACTTCGCCAGGTTTTTTGAAAATGAGCAGTGGATTGTTGGGTAAACAACATCATAACCTGCAGCCAAAATGCCGTGAAAATGCATTCTAGCACAAGGTAAAGCAAGGCGCGCATCCAGCCGGTTGCTTCGTTAGGTATGAGTTTAAGCAGGTTCATGCCGATATCGTCAATAAACGAATAACCAGCTGTACCAATAGCGGCAACCATAGCAAAAGCACAGGAAACGTTAATGTAGTTGGCGAGTTTTAAGTCTCGCATAGTGTTCATGGGCAGGATACAGGCACCGGCAACAATCAACAGCATGCCAAGTATCGCCAGGGAGGAAAGATCGCTTCCCCTGCCCACTGCAAATGTAAGCGCTGTAACAAAGAGTAGGGGAAATGAACGGGCAAGTGGGTAGGCAATGGAGAGCGCTCCTCGCGCATAGGCACCAGCAAGGCCGGCGTAATAGATAGCCTGGAACAATCCTGCCGCGAGTAGCATTCCCCACAGGGCAGGTGATATATCTACGATAAGGTCTGTGGTTATAAAAAATACAGGTGAAAACCAAAACACCGTGCCCAGGGTGGCAAGTTGAAAAAAGCCAATAGTTGGGGAGTGTCTTTTGGAAAATATATTCCAGCTTGCGTGCATAATTGCAGAAATAATAACAAGGACTGTAGCGGTGATGGTCATGGTGGGTCCGGGATATATAGGGTGGTGCGGTTGTAGTTTAGTAGTGGGCAGGGACGGAGTGAAGTGGACCCGAGGTAGCCGAGCTTAGCTCTCCTTGGCTGAATTGCCTGAGTATATGAATGGTGCTCAAGAGAGGGTCCACTTCAATTATTCCAGTCATATTGGAATAGGGAAATCCATAGGCAGGTGCACCCCCAGTTAATGCCGCAAAAAACAATGGGGATCGTACTATCTTTTAGGTGAGGCCTTATTAGATATTTTGAGGCGTTGTAATCCGACGCGATGATGATATCCGGCTGCCACTGGTTAATCACCTTTTTGGCTGCAATGGCCGCATCTGTTTTATAGCTCTCCGGATTGCTTCTTCTGCACTTGCCGCTTGAATCACATTCCAGAGTTGGTCTTCGAAATAGTCAGCAAAACTCTGTCGTACTGCTGTTTCGTCATCCAATATCAGAACTGTATTCATTGAGTTTTTTCCCTAAGGATACACAGGTTGCACTTATATCTGCTGTGTCTGTGGTTGTTGTTTTGTAGTATTGGGAATGTGTATGGTGATGAGCGTGCCTTCGTTTAGGGTGCTGTCACATTCAATTTCGCCCCCTAATTTTTCGCTTACAAGATTGTAAACCAGGTGCATACCCAGTCCTGTGCCGCCGGCTCCTCGTTTGGTCGTGTAGAAAGGGTCAAAAATCCTTTGTCGTTGTTCCGGGGTCATGCCCTTACCGTTATCGGAGTAGCGGAGGGTGATCGATGATTTTTCTGTTTCCACCGCAATTGTAATTTGGCCCTCCTCGATAGTTTCAAACCCATGGAGTAGTGAGTTCATGATGAGGTTGGTTAAAATCTGGGAAATGGCGCCAGGGAAGCTGTTCACGACTAATTTATCTGGGCAGTCGATGAGAATAGTGTGTTTGGTTTTTTTTATTCTTGGATGGAGGCTAAAGAGAACCTCTTCAATATAGTCTTTAACATTAAAGGTTCGTCTTTCATCGCTGCTTTGATCTACAGCAATCTGTTTAAAACCGGTGATCAACTGGGCCGCACTATTTAAATTGGTTAAGGTGACCTGACAGGCCTCTTTGCAGTCGGCAAGAAAATTTTCGAGGTCACTTCTTTTGGCTTCTCCGCTATCAAAGAGTTTTTGAAAAGCTGCTGTTGTATCATGGAGATATGAAATTCCGGTAACACCGATACCGATTGGGGTATTTATCTCGTGCGCTACCCCTGCCACAAGATCACCAAGGGCTGCCATTTTTTCGGATTGAATAAGTTTTTTTTCCGCTTTTTGGCGGTCATGAATTTCCCGTTGTAGCTCTTTTGTCTGTCTTTCTAAGCTTTTTTGGTACTCTTTATTCTCTGCTATGAGTCGTGCCCGCTCTAAAACTTTTTCTACTGCTTGCAGTAGGGTTTTCAGGTTGAAGAGAGGTTTTACAAGATAGTCCCAGGCTCCTTCCCGCACAGCTTCAATTGCATCTCCTAAAACGCCAGCTCCCGAAATGACTATGATGGGTATATCAGAGTATTGTTCATGAACAGTGCGTACAACTTCAATGCCATCGACTTCCGGCATCTTCATATCACACAGAATGACATCAGGACAGTGCTTTTCAATCATTTCTAGGCCTATTCGGCCATTTTCGGCCTTAATGACGGAGTAACCACTGTCTTCTAGTATGTCAGAAAAACATTCTCGAATAGATATTTCGTCGTCAATCGTGAGTACCAGTGGGTGTTCTCTTTTGCTGGGTTCTATCATTTCGGCCTCAAGGTATTTACACTGCAATAAGAGTGGTGCTGAAAACGAGGATGCTTTTTGAGTGAGGATTAATCCACAAACTTGTCTCGAATTGTGAGGAATTGATCAAGATTTTCCAGAAATAAATCTGTCAACAACGGATCAAAGTGTTTCCCCCGTTCTTTTTTAAAGAGATCAAGGATTTTATCCAGCGGCCAGGCTTTTTTATAGCAACGTTCACTGCCAAGAGCGTCAAATACATCTGCTATGGCCGTAATTCGGCCATAGATGTGGATGTCGTCACCCTTAAGGCCTTCTGGGTAACCGGTGCCGTCCCATTTTTCATGGTGGGTCAGGGCTATAATGGCACTTAAATTCATCACCATCAGAGTTGATTGTTTTAATATTTCATGGCCTCGGACTGAGTGGGTCATTATGATTTTCCACTCCTCTTTGTCTAGTTTGCCGGGTTTAGTGAGAATTGCATCAGGTATAGCTATTTTACCAATATCATGCATGGGAGAGGCAGTTTTAATGAGTTCAGCCTCGTTTTTGTCAAGCCCCACAAGCAGGGCGAGCAGCTCAGTGTAGTGTGCCACTCGCTTGACATGATTACCTGTCTCATTAGAACGAGATTCAACTACCTCACCCATCCGGTAAATCATTTCCTTTTGGCTACCTGTTATGGCTTCGTTGAGGTGTATATTTTCTAGAGTAACTATGAGGTTCTCTGTGAAAATATTGAGGAGTCGAACATCAAGGTCTGAAAGAGGCTGATTGATTTGGGCAAAAAATAGTATGACGCGGTTGTAGTTGGCGCAGTACATAACAAATTTGTCTTTAGCAAAGATGTTTTGTTGTTGACTTATCGCCTCCAACATTAGCTCTTTTTTATCTGCAGGGAGATCGGTGAGGTTAATGAAATAGATACCTAAGGGGTTGTCTGGCGAATATACTTCAAGGCACTGGTCAATTAGGATATACCCTTCAGCTCTGCAGGAAAAAATGGTTGTATCCTCGATGTTGAGAAGGTTTGCAAGTTGCTCGACGGTGACACGAATAAATTCAGCAAGAGCACTTCTTGAAGAAATTCCTCTGGAGGCAATAATGAGCTTTTCTAGACCTTTTCTGCTTTTTTCCAGGGTGATAATATCCCTGTACGCCCTTAGAGTGGAGTACATCAGGGTGAAAAGTTTGTTGGCTGTAAGTTCCGTTTTTGTTTTGTAGTCATTAATATCAAAATTTTGAATGACTTCCCTTTCCGGTGCTTGGCCTGGCTGCCCTGTTCTCAGTACTATTCTGACATTTGAATTGCACAGATCTTTACGTATTTTCCTGACGAGGTTAAGGCCCGCATGCTCGGATTCCATGACGACGTCGAGTAAAATAATCGCGATGTCAGGATGTTGTTGGAGGTGATTGAGGGCTTCTTTTGCGGAATAAGCGTGGAGTAAAGTCAGCTCCCTGTTGTCGAAAGTGAAGTCTTTGAGCGTTAGTGTTGTTACCTGGTGAACACCTTCTTCGTCATCTACAACAAGAACCTTCCATGGTGCATATAACTGAGTTTTGCTGATTATTTTTTCTTCATCTTTTAAAATCAGTTCATCCATCGTACTTGCCTTCATCTTAGAGAGTAAAGATACTCAACATTTCTGGACCAGCTTCATTTGTTTTTGCCATTACTGTATCCAGATCTTCTTGCGATAGCCCCTTTGTTGTTAAAGAATATTCTTCAATCGTTTTACGAAACTTTTGATCTTGCCCCTGTTCTGCTCTAAGCATATCTGATGCAAGTCTGGTGGCGATGTGGAGTATACAGCTGGACAATGTATGCTCTTGTGCGTTGATTGGTGAATGTTGATACCTTATAGGGGCTATGATTTCATCAGGTAAATTCCAGGTATCGAGAAGGCTCGCACTAGCTTCTGCCATTGAGAAACCGAGCACTTCTTTTTCCCGCTTCCAGGGAAGCTGGTTATTGTTTAGCGGGTCAATGGCACTCATCGCAATATCAGGCGCGTATTTGACCACAGCGAGAGTACCTATGTTGCAAAGCAGCCCTGAAACAAAAAGGCTCTCCTTATTGTTGTTTTTTTGACCAGCTATGTCTTGAGCGATTAATGCTGAATAGACCGAATGTTTCCATAGGGTTTTTAATTCTATGTAGCTTCCTCCTGCTGCACGGATAATTGACGCAGCTGATGTTGCAATAGCCAATGTGTAAAGCTGCTTTGTGCCAACGAAAGTGATCGCCTGGGAAAGAGAAGAAATCTGTTTTGGGAAATAATAGAGAGAACTGTTAACTAGTTTGAGTAACCTTGCTGTGAGGGCAGGGTCTTTGACAATCAGTTCTGACAGGTCATCAGTCGACGAATTCGGGTCGTCAGCGATCCGTTTGAGCTGGAGGCAGATATCCGGTAAAGTAAGCAGGGCTCCTGAGATTTCAATTACTTTTTTAAGATCAATAAGATGAGTCAAAAAAATATTCCCTAAATTGTTGGTAAAAATCGATGGTTATACCATTTCGTTGGTGCAGAGAAAATTCCTGTTTAACTCTATAAAGACGTTGAGGTCGATGTTAAATGATATCATCATAATAATGAGCTAAGAAAGAGAACATGTCTGTTTTTTGGCTTTTATGCTCTTTTGTTAGTAATATCATGAACTTACTCTATGGAGGTTGCAGGGATAAGTAATTGGCAGAAAAATTTAATTTTAAAACATTTTTCAACACCCTTTATATGCCAATGAGGTGAGAAATACAAATTCATCAAGCGCATTCTTTAAATTTCATTCTGTCATTTTGCAAAAATAAATAAGGGGGTTGACTGGCTGGAACAATTACTATCTTAGGTATTTGCGAAAATAATTTAAAGGGTGATGTTTCCATTTTTTT